>NZ_JASGSR010000209.1:0-7858 GCF_040446015.1 Bradyrhizobium sp. INPA03-11B | reverse complement strand
TCATCGACGTGCTCGGCTCGGACCACGCGCCGCATACGCTGGAGGAGAAGGCGAAGACCTATCCGGCTTCGCCGTCGGGCATGACCGGCGTGCAGACGCTGGTGCCCTTGATGCTCGATCACGTCAACGCCGGGCGGCTGTCGCTACAGCGGTTCGTCGACCTCACCAGCGCCGGTCCGGCGCGGCTGTTCAACATCGCCTGCAAGGGTCGCATCGCGGCGGGTTACGATGCCGACTTCACCGTCGTCGATCTCAAGCGCAGCGAGACCATCACCAACAAATGGATCGCCTCGCGCGCGGCCTGGACGCCCTATGACGGCATGCGGGTGCAGGGCTGGCCGGTCGGCACCTTCGTGCGCGGCAAGCGGGTGATGTGGCAGGGCGAGGTGACGACGCCGTCGACCGGCGAACCGGTCCGGTTCCTCGAGACGCTGAAGGCCTAGCGCATCAAATGCGCTAGATTCTTATTTGACGCGTTTTCTTCACGCGAACCGGTGCCCACTTCGCTCGAAAACGCTTTGCGGGACTACTGCCGGGCGAGCGCCAGCGAGAACTCGCCATTGCGCACGCGCGCGGCGAGGCCCTCGGCGAACTTCGCCACCGCGTCCTCGCCATAGGTGTTGACGAGCTCGGCGAGCGCCGCGAACAGGCTCGCCTGCGCGAGGCAGTCGCCGTCGACGCCATCGTGACGCGCTTCCGCCCACGCCTCGTTCAGATAGCTCAGCGCGGCCTGCTTCTGCTCGTGATCGGGACGCGGATCGTCTTGGTGATGGAAGGACGCTGGATGGCGCATGAAACTCTGCAAAATGGATGCGCGCGGTTCGAGGAGCGAACCACTGCGAGACCCGTGAGGTGTATCACGCATGCGGGTACCGCCTAGCCCACTTCTTTCGAAAAGGTTAACGGCCGCCACGGCATTTAAACGGGTATTCCGGATATCCCCGCCGCCGTCAGCCAAATGAGCTGTGGATATGGTCCAGCACCGCGCGCGGCGAGGCGCACAGATGGCTGGCGCCGGCCTCGGTCAACTCCTCAACCGTGCCGTAGCCATAGGTGACGCCGATCGCGCGAATCCCGTTACGATTCGCGCCGATCACGTCGTGGCTGCGATCGCCGATCATCAAGGCCAGCGCAGGATCGGCCCCGGTCTGCTCCAACGCATAGGCGAGCAGGTCGACCTTGTTGACCCGGGTTCCGTCGAATTCGGAGCCGAATACGTGGTCGAAATAGCCGTTCAGGCGGAAATGCGCGACGATCCGGGTCGCGAACACGTGCGGCTTGGAGGTGGCCACGAAGATCCGGCCAGGCCGTCCGCGCAGCTCGGCCAGCACCTCTGCGATATCGGGATAGACGCTGTTCTCGAACAGGCCAACGTCGCCGAACCGCTCGCGGTAGAGCTCGACGGCGCGGTCGGCGAGTTCCTCGCCGCCGAGCAGCATCGCAAAGCTCGCCCTGAGCGGCGGGCCGATGCACCAGGTCAGCTCGTCCTGCGAGGGAACCGGGCGGCCGAGCTTTGCCAGCGCATACTGGATCGAGCCGGTGATGCCGGGCTTCGGATCGGTCAGGGTGCCGTCGAGGTCGAAGAAGATCGCCCGTTCAGTTGGCATAGCGGGCCGTCAGGTCGCGCGAGATCTTCGAGCCTTCCTCGATGTAGCGGCGGATCGCCACGCTGGCCGCGGGCGTGCAGGTCCGGTAGGTCTGCTGGAAGCCGTTGTAGCCGCGGTTGAAGCCGGCAACCATGCGGGCGCGGCGGTCGCCGGAGGGGGTTTCGGCATCGATCAGCGCCTGCATCTCGTTGCGCCATTTGGCGCCCTCGTTGGAGCCGCAGATGCCGCGCAGATAGTGCAGCGCGCCGAGGATCTCGGCCAGCCGCTGCAAATCGCCGTCGAACGGCGCAGCCGCGTCCTGCGCTCGGGCGGGCGTCGCAAGGCATGCCGACATCAGGATCACAACGGCGAGAAAGGCTCTGATCATCAGGGGTTCCGGAATGGCCGTGGTATGCCCCCTCAATGCGCCCGAGGCAAGGCGCAAGGGACCTGCAATATCGCCCCTAAACAGGCCTCAAACCAGCCGCCGGGCGGCCGCAATCACCTCATGGAGGCCGCCAGTGACCTTGAGGTCGCCGATCGCCTCTGGGGCCAGCCATTTGAAATCGTCGTGCTCGTCGTTCAGCACGGGCTCGCGGGAGGCCCAGCGCGCCGCGAATGTCATGATCAGGTAATGGCCGGTGCCGGGACCGGTCGGCAGCACCTCGCGCCAGCCGGCGAGGCCGAGGATCTCGACCTTAAGGCCGGTCTCCTCGTCGATCTCCCGGTGCAGGGCGGTGTGCAGCGTCTCGCCGAACTCGACCCGGCCGCCGGGCAGCGAATAGAAGCCCTTGCCGGGCGAGCGGGCGCGGCGGACCAGCAGCACCTTGCCGTCGCGGAAAATCACGCCGGACACGGCTAGCTGCGGGCGGATCTGAGGTTCGGGAGAGGTCAAGGCAATCAGGGCACCGGTTTCAAGACCATCATCCTGCCCGATATCTCAGGCGCCCGCCATGATCCTGTCGACATCGGCCTCTGCGGCGCCGTTGATGATACCGGCGGTCTGCATCACCAGCGGCTTGACCCAGACGATGGCCTGCTCGGCGAGCGCGACCCGGCTCTTGTCCTGCTGCAATTGCCGCATCGCCGCGCCGACTTCGGTCAGGATCCTGGTCATGCTGTCGGTCAGCTGGTCGAATTCGGCCCGGATCCCGGCATCCGCGGTCTCATAGGACTCGATCGCGAGATCACGTGCCTTGAAATTGGACGCGGTGAAATGCTCGGCATAGGACAGTGGCTGCCACTCCAGGAAATCGTCGGCGCATTCCGGCAGGTCCGGGACCATCTCCAGCAACATGATGGCTTCGTTGAAGTGATTGAGGTAGTCGGTCGCAAGCCCGGTGCGGGGATTGATGTTGGCGGCGCGCAACAAAGCCGCCCGCGCCTCGTCGGGGTACGTCGGTCGCGGGGAAGAGCCCGCTATGGCGGCCGTTGAGGTCATTGGTCGCAGTCTTTAACGGTCCAAGTTAAGGCTGAATAAACAGATACCACTCTGGACGGGATATGTGCGGACGCTTTGTCATTACCTCGCCGCCGGCGGCTTTGCGCGAAATGTTCGGCTACATCGAGCAGCCGAATTTTCCGCCGCGGTATAATGTTGCGCCGACCCAGCCGATCCCGGTGGTGCTGCTGCAGAATGGCGGCCGACATTTTCAATTGATGCGCTGGGGCCTGATCCCGTCCTGGGTCAAGGACCCCCGCACATTCTCGCTGCTGATCAACGCGCGCTCCGAGACGGTGCGGGAAAAGCCCGCCTTCAAGAACGCGATCAAGCGGCGCCGCGCGCTGATCCCGGCCGACGGCTATTACGAATGGCAGGATGCCGGCGGCCGCAAGCGGCCGTTCTTCATCCATCGCCGCGACGGCCACCCGGTCGCCTTCGCCGCGCTCGCCGAGACATGGATGGGGCCGAACGGCGAGGAGCAGGACACGGTCGCGATCGTCACCGCGCCGGCGAGCGCCGATCTCGCGCAACTGCATCACCGCGTGCCCGTCACGATCAGGCCGGAGCAGTTCGCGCGCTGGCTCGATTGCCTGCCCAACGATGTCGACGACGTGATGCCGATGCTGAAGGGGCCCGATGTCGGCGAGTTCGCCTGGCACCAGGTGACGATGCGGGTGAACGCCGTCGCCAATGACGATGCGCAATTGCTGCTGCCGATGACCGCGGAAGAGATCGCGGCGGAGGATGCTCCGGCGGCGAAGAAGGTAGCACCGCGCAAGGTGGCGCCGCGCGAGGATGACGGGCAGGGGTCGTTGTTTTAGCGATCGCTCGAAGACGCGGGCAGCACAGTCAGTTTGTTCGCAGCGCTCTCTCCACAGCGTCGTCCCTGCGGAAGCCGGGACCCATACGCCGCGGCGGATGTTGTGAACGGGACTCCTTGTAGCAGCCTCGCGCAACAATCGGCTCTTGTGGTTATGGGTCCCTGCTCCCGTGCGCAATTGCGCACTAGGCAGGGACGACACCGAGTTTGTTGGCGCGTCGGTGAATTATACGCCTTCATTTTCGCGCGCCTGCGTCACCCCTTCACGGACGCCACGCCTTCGATCTCGATCAGCATCTTCGGATTGGGCAGCGCCACCACGACGCAGGTGGTGCGCGCGGGATAGGGCGCGGGGCCGAACGCGCCGGCATAGAGCGCGTTCATCGCGGCGACGTCGCTGGCGCGCGTCAGCAGCACGTTGACCTTGACGAGATCGCGCATTGTCGCGCCCGCCTCGTTCAGCACGCGCTTGAAATTGGTCACGACATTGGCGAACTGCGCCTCGAAACCGTCGGGCAGCTCGCGGTTGGCGTCGAAGCCGGGAATGCCGGATATGAACAAGAGATCACCGACGCGGGCGCCGAACGAGAGCGGCGGCGCCTGGATGCCGGGCGGAGGTGGGAAGTGCTTGATCGCTGTCATGTGTCACCCGTCTGCGCGAGATGGAAGGGAAGCGGTTTCGGCGGCGCGCGGCGCCATTGTGCGCGGGCGCCAGAGATTCCTGCCGAACAGATTCTGGCCGATCATGCCTGCCAGCATCGCGACGACGAACACCACGATCGGCAACGAGAGGCCGGCGAGATTGACCAGCGCGGGGCCGGGGCAGATGCCGGCGAGGCCCCAGCCGATGCCGAACAGGATGGCGCCACCAACCAGCGGCGCATCGATGTCGTTGCGGTCGGGCCACAGGAAACGCGCCGAGAAGGTGGGCGCAGCGCGGCGCCGCGCGATCGCAAAGCCGGATGCCGTGACCGCAACCGCACCCGCCATCACGAAGGCGAGCGTCGCATCCCAGGCGCCGAACAAATCGAGGAAGCCGAGCACCTTCTGCGGGTCGGTCATGCCGGAGATCAAAAGGCCCGCACCGAAGATCAGGCCGCAGATGAAGCTTGCGAGAACGGGCATTGCTAGCCTCCGATCACGTGTCTTGCGATCGCAACCGTCGCGATCGCCGCCGTCATGAAGATGAACGTCGCCACGATCGAGCGGCCGGACAGCCGGGCGAAGCCGCAGACGCCGTGGCCCGAGGTGCAGCCGTTGCCCATGCGGGTGCCGAACCCGACCAGAAGGCCCGCGATCGCGATCACGACAACGCTCGCGTTCATCGCCGGCCGCGGCAGCGGCGCACCGAATAGCGCAGCGATCAGGGGCGCCGCGATCAGCCCCAAGATGAACGCGATGCGCCATCCGCGGTCGGCGGTATCGGGCTGGAGCAGGCCGCCGACGATGCCGGTGACGCCTGCGATTCGCCCGGTCAGCAGCATCAGCAGCGCCGCGGCGAGGCCGATCAGCGCGCCGCCGGCGAAGCCGGAAATTGGGGTGAAATCGTGCATCTGTGCAGATCCCTGTTGCGCAAACTCCTCAGCGATCCGGCAAAGCGGTGCGCGCGCATGCGCCAACGTCGCGCGGCTGCAGAGCCGATGATAGACTCCGCAAGATCAGGAACAAGCGCAATCCCGCATGTTTCGCAGGCGTTTCGACGATGCCTGCCGTCGGCTGGATTGCCGCGATTCGCATCTCGCCCTCACTTCGTCCGGAGAACCCCCATGAGACTGTCATCCGCCGCCCGCGCCGTGCTGCTCGCGCTGGCGCTGCTCACCGGATCGTCCGCCGCCCTGGCTGACGAGGGCGCGGTGACGCTCGTGATCTTCAAGGGCGGCTGGATCTTCGGCGGCTCCGCCGGCAAGGGCGTGCTGACCTTCAAGGGCCAGACCTACGGGCTCACCGCCGGCGGGCTGGATTACGGCCTCGTGTTCGGCGGCTCCCAGACCACGTTGCAGGGCCGGGTGCGCAATATCCGCCGCGCCCAGGATATCGCCGGCGTCTACGCCGCGGCAGGCATGGGCGTTGCGCTCGGCGCCGGCGTGCGCGGCATCCTGTTGACCAACCAGAACGGCGCGGTGCTCGAACTGAGCGGCAAGCAGATTGGGCTGATGGCCAATGTCGACCTCAGCGGGCTCGCGATCACGTTGAAGGAGTGAGGGGGGTCTCTTCCCCGCTCTCGCTTGCGGCAGAGCTCTCGCAGAATGCCTGCCTCCGCAGGGCGCACCGGCAAAAACGTGGAAAACAACCCCATGCAAAGTCGCCGGCGGCGCGCCCGCATTCGATCCGGCTTGACGTGTCGGGCAAATCAACGGCATAATTCTATTATTCGGA
Organism: Bradyrhizobium sp. INPA03-11B; assembly: GCF_040446015.1. Taxonomy (NCBI): domain Bacteria; kingdom Pseudomonadati; phylum Pseudomonadota; class Alphaproteobacteria; order Hyphomicrobiales; family Nitrobacteraceae; genus Bradyrhizobium; species Bradyrhizobium sp. INPA03-11B. The sequence continues at coordinate 1,632 of NZ_JASGSR010000209.1, read as the reverse complement.
AATGGTTCAGACGCGCGCCGCAGCCATACGCGATTGCCTACGCTTGCGGAGCAGGAGACGGCAACGCGATGACGTGACACGATTGCCCTTCTACGCGATCCATTCGGCGAGCTCGCGCCACGGCTGCAGGCTCCAGTGTCCGGACGCCGCGCCCGACGGCGACGGCAGCACGAACACGTCAGGAAAATCGCTCGTCGATGGCTGCCGCCCCAGTGCAAGCGCGCTGGTCGGACTGTCGTAAAACAGGCTCGCCGCTTTCCTGCTGGTGAACGCGATGGTTTTCGGGCGATAGGTCTCGATCTTCGCTCTGAAGCCCGCGACATCGAACGACTGTCGCGCAATCTCGTGGTCCATTCCGGCGCCGGTCTTGGAGAGGTCGGTGAAGCCGATGCCGAGCGACAGCAATGCTGCGAACTCGTCCGGCCGATAGCGCCGCGGTGTGATCCCGGCCTCATGCAGCGCGCGCCAGAAGCGGTTGCCGGGATGCGCGTAATAGTGCCCGAGCGCGGCCGACCGCGCGCTGGCCGCAGTGCCGACGAACACCAAGCGCAGATTGGCGCGGAACTGATCGGGGAGGCGGTGGGCTTCATTCAAGGGCTGCAAAGCCTCACCGCAAGTTCGCACGCAATTCACGGACGCCGCGGCCCAGCCGCTCGCGCAGCAGTGTCCGCAGCGTGGCGCCGTCCTCATAGCCGACTTCGGCGGCGATCGCCTCGACGTCGAGGCCGCTGCCATGCAGCAGCGATTGCGCGCGCTCGACGCGGAGATCCTGGAAGTAGGACAGCGGCGACTTGCCGAGCACGGCCTCGCAGCGGCGTTGCAAGGTGCGCGGGCTGGTCGCGAGTGTCGCCGCCGCATCCTGCAATGAGAAGCCCTCCTTGAGGTGCTCGCGTGCCCAGCGTTCGAAGCGCTGGATCAAGGGATCGGCCTGCGCCAGATGGTTGGGGATGATGAAGACCGACTGCGACGAGCGCAGGTCGGCGAGCAGATAGCGCGAGACGACCGACGCCAGGTCCGGGCTGGCCTGCCGGATCAGCCAGAGCGCGAGATCGAGATGGCCCATCGCCGCACCAGCGGTGACGCCGATGCCGGAGGGGACCAGCATGCGCGTCTCGTCGAGCCGGACGTGCGGGTAGCGCTGCCGGAACAGCGGTGCGAGCCACCACGTCGTGGTCGCGTCCTGATGATCGAGCAGCCCGGTCTCCGCCACGATGAACGAGCCGATGCAGGAGGCCGCAATCCGCGCGCCGCCGGCGTGCCATTGCAGCAGCTGCTCCCTGGCCTGCCTGACGTCGCGCCGTTCAAGCGCAGGCACCAGTTGCTCCGGAAGTCCGGTGTTGAGCGCGGGCACGACCACCCAATCCGGCTTCATGTCTGCCGTGATGGCCTTGACCGGAATCCCGAGGCCTTGGCCGGAGCGCACTTTCCGGCGCACGCCATGGACCGAGACGTTGAAGCGGACCGTGCCGCCCAGTTGCAGTCTGGAAAATTTGTCGGCGAGGGACAGGGCATCGAGCATCGCCGTGAGCCCGGTATCCCACAATCCCTCGAGCGCGAGGATCGCGATGTCCATTGGCGCAAATGCCTTCAAAGTTGTCGTTGACGACAATCGTCGCACGGACGGTGCTGGGC
>NZ_JASGSR010000208.1:0-8200 GCF_040446015.1 Bradyrhizobium sp. INPA03-11B | reverse complement strand
GCTTTAGCCCGGTTTCGACGTCAGTCGCGCCGGCGATGATTCCGAATTCAGCCGCCGAAAGCGTGGTCGGTACAGCGATGATCGAAATATTGCGCGCTCCAGGCGAGGGACGCGAGGTTCCGAGACTGTCGGGCACCGAACGTAGCCCGAGCAATGCGACCCGATCCCGAACTCTTGCACCCGCCGCAAGGCCAGCGATCTTAACGGCGTCGATTGCGCTCCCGCCACCGAAGACAATGATCAAGTCAGGATCTTGGTGTTCGATCGTTTCGATGAGCGAGAGCACGACGTCGAATGGCGTGTGCGGCTTCAGGTCGGAGAAGGCCGGGAGCGCCGAAGGTCCGAGACGCTTGAGCGTGGCTTCGACAACCGGATTGCCACACAATGACGACGTGACGATCGGCAAAATGCGGGCGGAGCCGTGGTCCCGAGCCAGCCGCTCGACCGCGTCTTCGGCGCGTGCGCCGTAATGCACTGATGGCTGGCGCAGCATGGCCAGTGCACCGGGAGGGATGACGACCGCTTGGTCGCGGCGGTCGGCCGGAGATGTCGTCATGATCGCGCCCTTGGGTTCACTGCTGTCGGACCCGATCGGGACCTAGCTCAGACAATTATTGTCCGACAATAAAACGTTCGGCAAGCTGTTTTTAGAGTAAAACTGCGAGATATTTAGGTATTGACCCCAACGTCGCTTTCTGAGATGCGTATTTTCGTCGGACAATAATACAGATTTTGGAGCCTGGACTTGGAGGTCGCCCGATCGAAACTGGCAAGCTCGGAATTGATGGCGCCTGCGGATAGTGCGCAGTCCGATTGGGTTCGGCTTGCGAGCTATTTGAACGGCTGCGGCATGAGCCTCGATCTCTCGCAGCCGATCCGACGATTTGCTGGTGGCCTTGCCAATCGCAACTACCTCGTCGCTGTGGACGGACAGCCGACTGTCTTGCGTCGTCCGCCAGATGGCGACCTGCCGCCGGGTGCGCACGACATGGCGCGCGAGTATCGTATTCTTTCACGACTTTCCGATGCCCTCCCGTTCGTGCCGAGAGGCCTGCATTACTGCGACGACATCAGCGTCATCGGCGTTCCCTTTCAACTGATTGAGTATCGCGCCGGCCTCGTTATCCGCGGGGCCGACCTGTCGCAGTTGGAAGGGCGCGAGGATGCTCCCGATGTTCTTTCCGAAATGCTGGTTGCGACGTTGGCGGCGCTCCACAGCGTCGATGCGCGCGAGGCGGGGCTGGAAGATCTCGGCCGGCCCGAAGGATTCGTCGGGCGCGCGATTGCAGGGTGGTCGAAGCGCGGGGCGCTGGTCGCGGACGGAGCCGCGTTGCAGGCACTAATGCGCGAAAGTTCACACTGGCTGTTGCAGCAGACGTTCAGGTCACGGTCGCCGACGCTGCTTCACTGTGATTTCAAGCTCGACAATCTCATCCTCGAGCCACGAACGCTGGCGCCGGTCGCGCTGGTTGACTGGGACATGGGAACGCGGGGAGACCCGCTGTTCGATTTGGCGACGCTGCTCAGCTATTGGGCCGAGCCGAATGATCCGCCGGCGTTGCGTCGCCTTCGGCAGATGCCGACGACGAATCCTGGATTTTGGCGGCGCGCCAGGGTTGCGCAGCGTTATGCTGCACTGACGGGAACCGATATCGGCGACTTGACTGCGATGCGCGTTCTGGCGCTGTTCAAGCTCGGGATCGTGTTTCTGCAGCTGCACCGCCAATGGGTGAATGGGGCGGTGAAGGACGACCGCTATGCTGATTTCGCGGCTCTCGGCGAAGATATTCTCTTAATCGCGCGCGACGTCTCAAACGGATCTGAAGGTTAACTATGGCTGAGCTCGACATGAACTTCTCACTGCCGCCGCAGGTGTCGGAACTGGCGCAACGCGTGAAGGCGTTTGTCAGGGATAAGGTCGTTCCGTTCGAGAAGGACAAGCGCTGGACAGCTCACGGCCCGACCGATGACCTGCGCCGCGAGTTGAACGCACTTGCGCGCCAGGCCGGTGTCTTTGCGCCGCATGCGCCAGAGGAATATGGCGGTCAGCATCTGTCCCATATCGGCCGCGCGGCCGTATTCACCGCGGCCGGCTACTCCATGCTGGGACCGGTTGCACTGCATTGCGCTGCGCCCGACGAGGGCAACATTCATCTCCTCGATGTCGTGGCGCGCGCCGATCAGCGCGAGCGCTATCTGCAGCCGCTCGCAACCGGCGCGGTGCGTTCCTGCTTTTGCATGACGGAGCCGGCGCCCGGTGCGGGATCCGATCCGGCCCAGTTGCGGACAACGGCGCGCCGCGACGGCAGTGACTGGGTCATCAATGGCGAGAAATGGCTGATCACCGGCGCCGAAGGCGCGGCGTTCGCCATCATCATGGCGAAGGCGCATGGTGACGAGACCGAAGGTGCCGCTACGATGTTCCTTGCCGATATGTCCGATCCAGCCATCAGGATCGAGCGCACACTCGACACGATCGATTCGAGTTTTGTCGGGGGCCATGCAGTCGTTCGCTTCGATGAACTCCGGGTTCCTGCCGACGCTGTGCTTGGCGAGGTCGGGCAGGGCTTTCGGTATGCGCAGGTTCGTCTCGCGCCGGCGCGGCTCACGCACTGCATGCGTTGGCTCGGTTCGGCAATCCGCGCGCAGGAGATCGCGACCGAATTCGCGCGCCGTCGTACCGCCTTTGGAAAGCCTATCGGCGAGCATGAGGGAGTTTCCTTCATGCTCGCCGACAACGCGATCGACATTCACCTGGCGCAGCTGACGATCTGGCACACGGCATGGGTACTCGACAACGGGAATCGGGCGTCCAGCGAAAGCTCGATGGCGAAGGTGATTTGTTCCGAGGCGATTGCTCGCGTTGCCGACCGTTCGCTGCAGATCCTGGGTGGATTGGGAACAACGCGTGACACGGTTGTCGAACGATTCTATCGCGATGTCCGCGCCTTCCGTATCTACGACGGTCCCTCCGAAGTGCATCGATGGGCGATCGGGCGACGCATTCTGACGCAAGATGCGAACTAGGTGATCGCAAGACGCCGGCGCCACCAAAGAACAAGAACCGCACCAAGCGGGAGGAAAACCAAAATGCGAGATATCTGGACACCAATCAAAGAGCCGAGCGCGGAAAGCTATGAGGCGCTGCGTGCGAATTTTCGCTGGGACGTTCCAGCCACCTTCAATTTCGGCGCCGATATCGTCGACCGCTGGGCTCGCGAGCATGATGGCCCGGCGTTGATCTGGCAGGACGAGGCCGGCGACACCAGCACCTATAGTTATTCAGACCTGTCGCGGCTATCGAACCGGCTGGCCAATGTGTTGCGGGCGAACGGTGTGGAGAAGGGCGATCGCGTCCTCGTCATGCTGCCGCGGCTGCCGGAATGGTTCATCTCGTTGATCGCAATCATGAAGATCGGTGCGGTGCCGATCCCGTGCATCGAGATGCTCACCGCGCGGGATCTCGAATACCGCGTGAGCAATGCCGAGGTGAAGGCCGTGATCTGTCGATCCGAGCAGGCCGCCAAGTTTGCCGCAGTGGAAATGGCGATTCCGGTGCGCATCGCCCTCGGCATCGTTCCCGGGTGGCTGGCTTGGGACAAGGAGCTGGCGGGCGTCTCTGATGCCGCCGAGCCGGCGATCGTCCATGCGGACGACCCCGCGATCATGTACTACACGTCGGGCTCGACCGGCCACCCGAAGGGCGTTGTGCATGCCGCGCACGCCATTTACGCATGGCGGGTGTCGGCGATTTACTGGCTCGACCTGCGTCCGGGCGAGGTGATCTGGTGCACGGCCGACACCGGCTGGAGCAAGGCGGGAACCAGCATCATCTTTGGTCCGCTAAGCTGCGGCGCGTGCTCGTTCATCTTTGACGGTTCGTTCATTCCCAAGGATCGTCCGGCACTGCTGCGCAAGCATCAGGTCACAGTCTATTGTGCGCCTGGCACTGAGCTGTCGAAAGTCGTGAACGAGGTGGCGTCGCGGAGTGATCTGGGGCGGTTGCGGCGTGTCGTGACCGCCGGCGAGGCCATGAATCCGGTGGTCGCCGAGCGCTGGGAACGCGCCACCGGTATCCGGATCGACGAGGCCTATGGCCAGACCGAGGCCCTGATGGTGGCGCTGAACTATCCGGGCGAGCCGGTTCGCTATGGCTCGATGGGGCGGCCTTCACCGGGCTCCGATCTCGACGTGGTCGACGGGCGCGGCAATCGCCTGCCGCCGGGCCAGGAAGGGGATCTCGCGCTCAAGCTGCCGAATCCGCAATTGATGCAGGGCTACTGGAAGGAGCCGGACAGGACGCAAGCCTGCTTTATCGACGGTCCAGACGGGCGCTGGTTTCTGACAAGCGACCGCGCCGAGAAGGATGCTGACGGTTACTTCTGGTATCGCGGACGCTCCGACGATGTCATCAATTCGGCCGGTTACCGTATCGGTCCGATCGAGGTCGAGAATGCGCTGGCCGAGCATTCGGCGGTCCAGTCCTGCGCGGTGGTGGGCTGCCCCGACGAAGAGCGCGGCGAGATCGTGAAGGCCTTCGTGGTTCTGCGCGACGGCGTGACGCCCGCGGCGGAACTCACGCGGGAATTGCAGGACCACGTCAAGTCGGTCACCGCCCCTTACAAATATCCGCGGGCGATCGAATATGTCGCCGAACTGCCGATGACAATCACGGGCAAGATCCGGCGTCGCGAGCTGCGCGACCGTGAATACGCGCGCGTTCGCGGCACGCGGTGAACGTTAGCGCTCAGGCGAGCGTCAGGCCGCCGTCCACCACGATGGTCTGGCCGATAATGTAGGATGCCAGCGGCGAGGCAAGGAACAGCGCCGTGCCGGCGATGTCGTCCGGCTGTCCCAGCCGCTTCAGCGGCACGCGCTGCTCCGTCGCCTCGCGCCGCTTCGGATGATCGGTCGTGACCTTGGTCAGCTTGGTCTCGATAAGCCCCGGCGCAATGCCGTTGACGCGGATGCCGTCCTCAGCCCATGCCTCTCCCAGCGTGCGCGTCAATCCGATCGCGCCGGCCTTCGAGGCATTGTAGGCGGGGTTGCCCTTGGTCGAACGGAAGCCGGCCATCGAACTGAGAATGATGAGTGAGCCGCCGCTCGCCCTCAGCAGATCATGAAATTTGAGGCTGCAGACCATCAGGCTGTTGAGATTGACGTCGATGACGTGCCGGAAGCCTTTGGGTTCGAATTCGCGCCGATTGTAGAGAACGATCCCTTGCGAAAGCACCAACACGTCGAGCCGATCGAAGGGCGGCGCAGAGGCGGTGATCGCATCGAAGTCGCCGACGTCCATCTGCGCGTAATGCAATCCAGTCAGATCGGAGCCGCCGTCGGATCGATAGTCCGACGCTGCAGCGCGCGTGCCCCAGACGTGAACGGCAGCGCCGCGCCGACGGAACGCCTGCGCGATCGCATTGCCAATGCCGCTCGATCCACCGACCACCAGAACTGTTTTTCCATTGAAATCAAGATCGTTCACAACGACACATCTCCTGCAGAATCGGTTGCGCGTTCTGGTCGTCGCGTACGACGTACCGAGCCTTTCTGGCGGCTAGTCCGCGATCGGCCTTACTTGACGAGAGGGCAATGGCCCTCGGCCATCGGTCGATACGCCTCGTCGCCGGGAATTCGTGCCAGAACCTTGAAGATGTCCCACGGCTCCTTGGATTCCTCCGGCGCCTTCACCTGCAACAGATACATGTCGCGTACCAGGCGGCCGTCCTGACGAATCCGGTAGTCGTCGCTAAAGAAGTCGCGGACCGGCAGTTCCTTCATCTTGGCAGTAACCGCTACTCCTTCGTCGGTGCCGGCCGCCTGCACGGCCTTCAGATAGTGCAGGACAGCACTGTATACGCCGGCCTGGATCGAGGTTGGCGCGCGTCCATTGTGTAGCTTCATGAATCGGCGAGACCATGCCCGCGTACGGTCGTCTGCGTCCCAATAGAAGGCATCGGTGATGACCAGGCCCTTTGCCTGTTCGAGCCCGACCGCTTTGACGTCGGTGATGAACATCAGGAGGCCCGCGAGCTTTTGGCCTCCTTGCACCAAGCCGAATTCGTTCGCCTGCTTGATGGCATTGACGGTGTCGCCGCCCGCATTTGCAAGCCCAATCACCTTGGCCTTGGACTGCTGGGCTTGCAGCAAATATGACGAGAAGTCCGACGTATTCAGCGGATGACGGACGCTTCCGAGCACCGTGCCTCCAGCCTTCTGCACGAATGCCGTCGCTTCTCGCTCTTGAGAATGGCTCCCCGCATTGTCTCCTGTGAGAAAAAACCAGCTGTCGCCGCCTTGCTTGACCATCGCACGCGCGGTGCCATTGGCCATCGCATAGCTGTCATAGGTCCAGTGGATCGTCGTTGGCGAGCAATCCTTGCCGGTGAATTCGACATAGGCGGGGCCTGAGAGCAGCAGAACCTTCTGCTTCTCCCGTGTCACGCTGAGTACGGCCAGAGCCGTAGCGGAATGCGGCACATCGACAATCGCGTCGACTTTTTCGGTGTCGATCCAGCGCCGCGCGATGGTGCTGCCGACGTCGGGCTTGTTCTGGTGATCTGCCGAAATAAGCTCGATGGGCTTCCCAAGGACGGTACCGCCGAAATCCTCGACAGCCATCTTCGCTGCTACCGAAGATCCGGGCCCGCTGAGATCGGAATAGAGCCCGGATTGATCGTTCAAAACTCCGATCTTCACCACGTCGTTCGACACCTGCGAGAATGCAGGCGTCGCATGATGGAGTGTAATCGCGACGCACGCCGCCAATAGGTAACGCACAGACTTCCTCCCCGAATTATTGTCCGACAATTTATTGTCGGACAATAATTGGAGAGATTTCAGCCTTTGTCAATTCCTGGCGAACAATTGTAGATCAATACCGGTCACAGGTGCTACAATGCCGAACTTGTCGCCGCGAGGCCCAGAGACAATTGTCGGACTAAAAATGCTTGCTGACCAGGATACGGGAGCAATAGCGCCCCGAAGCGAACCCGTTTACCGGACAGTGGTCCGTAGTATCCAAACCAAAATCATGTCCGGCGAATGGGTTGTCGGCGACAGGGTGCCGGCAGAAACGACGTTGGCGGCCGACTTTGGCGTTCACAGATCAACGGTGCGGGAGGCGATCCGAGTCCTGGAGCAAAACGGTCTCGTCCGTCGCCAGGACGGGGGCAAGCTTCTCTACGTCACCGCGCCGCGTGAGGCCGACATTTCGGACAAGGTGACAGCCGCCATTGTACTCCATGAGATCACCTTCTTCGAGCTCTGGGAGAGTATGAGCTTTCTCGAGCCGGCCCTTGCCGTCTGCGCCGCCGATCGAATTGACAATGATCTGCTGGCAGCCCTGCAGGCCAACGTCGATCAGACCAAAGCGGCCTTTGAAGACAAACGGAGCCTGGTCGAGCTCGACATTGAATTTCATCAGATCATAGCGCGCGCGTCGCGCAATCGCGCATTGCAGCTCAGCCGCGAGCCGATGAGCCAACTGTTCTATCCAGCGTTCCTGAACGTGTTCTCGCGCTTGAATGCCGGAGAACGCCTTGTCTTTGCTCATGAAAAGATATTGCAGGCACTCAGCCGGCGCGACGCCGCCGACGCACGATCCTGGATGGAGAAACATATCGTCGACTTCAGGCGAGGATACGAGTTGGCAAATCTCGATATCGACGCGCCGGTCGCCTGGCTCAAATAGACTGTCACCCTTATGCGATCGAGCCGCCGAATCCAGGATTGAGCGGAAGAGGCTTAACCGGGCGCGCACCGATAGGCGCTTTGTGGAGCAAAGTAGAATCACAGCATAAGCGCCTGACTGGGTGCTTGTCCGTCCGCTACGCGCAGTACGAAGCCGAGACGCTTTCGATGAGAGCAGATCGGGCAATGTGACCTTGACGATCCCTCGATGATCGCCTTCGATTGCATGATGATTGATGGCGGCGCGCAGATCCTCGAGATCTCGCCTTGAGCCGCCCTTGTTGCCGCGCTCTCTTGCGAACCTCCGGCACTGCTCGCCATCAATTTCAGAAAGCATTTTCGCGCCCCACCAATCGTTCAACCGCCCGATTCGCTTCTTGAATTTGCGAATGCAGGCAATTGTCTCTTCGTCATCTTCCGTGACTTTGAAACGATCGCGAAGCTTGGCCGGTTCTGTATCGAGATAGATTGAAAGGACGTCTCCGATCGGGATCGATTCAATGTCCTG
>NZ_JASGSR010000207.1:0-8209 GCF_040446015.1 Bradyrhizobium sp. INPA03-11B | reverse complement strand
CAGCTAGAAATTACCTCGCCGTCGTCACTCTTGCTGCTATCGTCCTATGGATGCGGTAACTGTCCACACCACCTAGACCGTGGCCGGCTTGAGCTGCACCGATTCGCCGCAGCCGCAGGCGGAAACCTGGTTCGGGTTGTTGAACACGAACTGGGCCTGCATCTTGTCGGCCACGTAATCCATCTCAGTGCCGAGCAGGAACAGCACGGCCTTCGGATCAACCAGGATCTTCACGCCCTTGTCCTCGACCACTTCGTCGGTCGGGCGGATCTCGTGGGCGTATTCGACGGTGTAAGACTGTCCGGCGCAGCCGCCATTCTTGATGCCGACGCGCAGGCCGACGATCTGCGAATCGGCGCGCTTGGTCAGCTCGGTGATCCGCTCCGCCGCCGCATCGGTCAGCTTCATGACCTGCGGGCGCGGCCGCTTCGGCTTGGCTGGGGTTGGTGAAACTTGCGTCATGTCACTCATGTGGTCAGTCCCAGCGGCAAATCAATTGCCGGTCTTCTTGAGCCTAAGTCTATTCCCCTAACGCATCACCACATATTGAGGACGAGGCGCGCCTCGTCCGACATCCGGTCCGGCGTCCAGGCCGGATCCCAGACCAGATTGACGTTGACGACACCGACGCCGGGAACGCTGGCGACCGCGTTCTCGACCATGGTCGGCAGCTCGCCCGCGGCCGGGCAGTTCGGCGTGGTCAGGGTCATCAGGATGTCGACCGAGCGATCATCCTTGAGATCGACCTTGTAGATCAGGCCAAGCTCGTAGATGTCGGCCGGGATTTCCGGGTCGAACACCGTCTTCAGCGCCGCGACGATCTCGCCGCTCATGCGCTCGGTCTCCTCCGCCGGCAGTGCCGAGGTGGTTTCCATGGTGGCCGTCTTGACTTCGGCTGTATCGGTCATGCGAACAATTCCCGCGCCTTGATCAGCGCCTGCGCCAGATGGTCGACTTCTTCCCTTGTATTATACATCCCAAAGGATGCGCGGCAGGTGGCCGTGACGTTGAACCGCTCTAAAAGCGGCATCACGCAGTGGGTGCCGGCGCGCACCGCAATGCCCTGGCGGTCGATCACGGTCGCGACGTCGTGGGGATGCGCCCCCTTCATCTCGAACGAGATCACCGGGCCCTTGTTGCGGGCGGTCCCGATCACGCGCAGCGAGTTGATCTCGCGAAGGCGCTCCTGCGCATAGGTGAGCAGCTCGTGCTCATGCGCGGCGATGCGCTCCTTGCCGATCGAATTGACGTAGTCGATGGCGGCGCCGAGCCCGATCGCCTCGACGATCGGCGGCGTCCCGGCCTCGAACTTGTGCGGCGGATCGCCATAGGTGACCCAGTCCTTGGCCACTTCACGGATCATCTCGCCGCCGCCGTTGAACGGCCGCATCGCCACCAAGAGATCGTGCTTGGCGTAGAGCGCGCCGATGCCGGTCGGGCCGTACACCTTGTGGCCGGTGAAGGCGTAGAAATCGCAATCGAGGTCCTGGACGTCGATCGGCAGATGCACCGCGCCCTGCGCGCCGTCGACCAGCACCGGAATGCCGCGGGCGTGGGCGAGCCGCACCACTTCCTTGACCGGAACCAGCGTGCCGAGCGCGTTCGACATCTGGGTGATGGCGACGATCTTGGTGCGCGATGTGAGGAGCTTCTCGAACTCCTCGATCAGGAAGTTGCCTTCGTCGTCGACCGGCGCCCACTTGATCACGGCACCTTGGCGCTCCCTGAGGAAGTGCCACGGCACGATGTTGGAGTGGTGCTCCATGATCGAGAGGACGATCTCATCGCCCTCTTTGATATTCTCTCCGCCCCAGGACGACGCCACCAAATTGATCGCCTCGGTGACGTTACGGGTGAAGACGATCTCTTCATTGCGGCGCGCGTTGATGAACTGCGCGACCTTGCCACGGGCGCCCTCATAGGCCTCGGTCGCGGCATTGGCGAGGTAGTGCAGGCCGCGATGCACGTTGGCGTATTCGCTCTTGTAGGCCTCGGTCATACGGTCGAGCACCGCATTCGGCTTCTGCGCCGAGGCGGCGTTGTCGAGATAGACCAGCGGCTTGCCGTAGATCTGCATGGCGAGCGCCGGGAAATCCTGTCGCACCAGGGCGACGTCGTAAGAACCGTTGGCGACCGCCTTGTGCATGCTCACGCCCTTGCTTCCAGCCAGCGCTTCGCGGTGGCAATTGCGACCTCGCGCAACGCGTCGCTGGCGATGCTCTCGATCGCCTCGCCGACGAAGGCCTGGATCAGCAGCGCCTGCGCTTCCTTCTCTGGCAGTCCGCGGGCGCGCATGTAGAACAACAGGCTCTCGTCGAGCGCACCGGTGGTCGCACCGTGACCGCAGGTGACGTCGTCGGCGAAGATCTCGAGCTCCGGCTTGTTGTCGGCTTCCGCGTCATCGGACAGCAGCAGCGCGCGGGTCATCATTTTGGCGTCGGTCTTCTGCGCATCCGGACGGACGATGATGCGGCCCTGGAACACGCTATGGGCACGGTCGTCGACGACAGCCCGGAATATCTCGCGGCTCGCGCAGTGCGGCACCGCGTGATCCATGAACAGCGTGGTGTCTGCGTGCTGCGTGCCGTTGATCAGATTGACGCCGTTGGTCTCGACCTTGGAGCCCACGCCGGCGCAGGTCACCGTCAGCTGATAGCGGCTGACATGACCGCCCGAGGTCAGGCCGAACGTGTTCAGGTGGGCGTGCGCGCCGAGTGAAATCGTCGCCGAGGAAATGTTGAAGGCATCGATGCTGTCTTCGACCAGCCTGATGTGATCGAGCCGCGCATTGTCGCCGATCGCGACGATCAGCCCGTCATGCGCCTGGTAGGCCTTGGCGCCCTCACCAGCGAGATAGCTCTCGACCAGCGTGACATTGGTATCGCGGCCGAGCCGCAGCAGCGAGCGCGTGAACATCGAGGCCGGCGCCGTACCCGATGCAACATGGACGATGTGCAGCGGCTGCGCCAGCACCGTGCCGTCGGCGATCTCGATGACGACGCCATCGGTCGCCATCGCGCCGTTCAGCGCAATCATCGGATTGGAGATGTCAGTGGCAAAGGCCTGCGCCGAGAGCGCGCCATCGCCGGCGTCGAGCACCTCGCGCAGTGGGCGGATGCCGAGCCCCTTCTCGAGGCTGCCGAGATCGGACAGATCAGGCGCAAACGCGCCATCGACCAGCACCAGGCGGCGTACGCCGTCGATCGCCCGCAGCTTGGCGGCGGCTGCTGCGCGACCCAGCGCCGCAGCATCCGGCGCAGGCGCCAGCGGCAGCACCTCGCGCATCAGCGCGCGCAAATCGGTGTACTTCCAATCCTCAATCCGGCGATGCGGCAGGCCCGAGCGCTCGTAAGCCTCGAATGCCTGGCGGCGCTGATCGGCGATCTTGCCCTTGCCCGGCAGATGGTCGCGGGCAACGGCGAATGCATCGCCCAGCGCGCGCCCGGTCTCGGTCTTTGCGACAACGTTCATTTGAAAACCCGTACTTGTCAGGCAGCGTCTTCGAACTGCGCGTAGCCGGACTCTTCCAGCTCCAGCGCCAGTTCCTTGCCGCCGCTCTTCACCACCCGGCCCTTCGACATCACGTGCACGAAGTCAGGCACGATGTAGTTGAGCAGCCGCTGGTAGTGAGTGATCACGACCATCGCGCGGTCCGGCGAGCGCAGCGCGTTGACGCCGTCGGCCGCGATCCGCAGCGCGTCGATGTCGAGGCCGGAATCCATTTCGTCGAGGATGCAGACGGCCGGCTCGAACAGCGCCATCTGCAGGATCTCGTTGCGCTTCTTCTCGCCGCCGGAGAAGCCGACATTGACGCCGCGCTTCAGCATGTCCTGCGGAATGTTCAGCGACTTGGCGACTTCTCGGACCTTCTTGAGGAAGGCCGGCGACGAGATCTCGTCCTCGCCGCGCGCCTTGCGCTGGGCGTTGAGCGCCGCGTGCAGGAAATTCCAGGTGGTCACGCCGGGGATCTCGACCGGATACTGGAACGCCAGGAACACGCCCTTGGCGGCGCGCTCGTTGGGCTCCATCTCCAGGAGGTCCTCGCCCCTGAACAGGATCTGGCCGCCGGTGACTTCATAGCCGGGCTTGCCGGCGATGACGTGGGACAGCGTCGATTTGCCGGAGCCGTTCGGCCCCATGATCGCGTGCACCTCGCCTGGGTTCACCGTGAGCGACAGCCCGTGGAGGATCTCACGTTCCTCGACACGAACCTTCAGATCTTTCACTTCCAGCAGAGACATCTGATTTTTCCTGAGCATCATCCGCGAGGGCGCGTCGGCCGCGCCCGCAAGCGGGATGGATTAGCCAACCGAACCTTCAAGGCTGATCGAGATCAGCTTTTGCGCTTCCACCGCGAACTCCATCGGCAGTTGCTGCAGCACGTCCTTCACGAAGCCGTTGACGACGAGGCCGATGGCTTCCTCCTGCGAGAGCCCGCGCTGGATGCAGTAGAACAGCACGTCCTCGGAAATCTTCGACGTCGTCGCTTCATGCTCGAACGTTGCCGAGGAGTTCTTGGCCTCGACATAGGGCACGGTGTGCGCGCCGCACTTGTCGCCGATCAGAAGCGAGTCGCAGGCGGTGTAGTTGCGCGCGCCGGTCGCCTTGCGATGGGCGCTGACGAGGCCGCGATAGGTGTTCTGCGACTTGCCGGCGGCGATGCCCTTGGAGATGATCCGGCTCGACGTGTTCTTGCCGAGATGAATCATCTTGGTGCCCGAGTCGACCTGCTGGAAACCGTTCGAGATCGCGATCGAGTAGAACTCGCCGCTCGAATTGTCGCCGCGCAGGATGCAGCTCGGATACTTCCAGGTGATCGCCGAACCGGTCTCGACCTGGGTCCAGGAGATCTTGGAATTCTTGCCGCGGCAATCGCCACGCTTGGTGACGAAATTGTAGATGCCGCCCTTGCCTTCCGAATTGCCCGGATACCAGTTCTGCACCGTCGAATACTTGATCTCGGCGTCGTCGAGCGTGACGAGTTCAACCACGGCCGCGTGCAGCTGGTTCTCGTCGCGCTGCGGCGCGGTGCAGCCTTCGAGATAGGAGACGTAGGAGCCCTTGTCGGCGATGATCAGCGTGCGCTCGAACTGGCCGGTGTTGCGCTCGTTGATGCGGAAATAGGTCGACAGTTCCATCGGGCAGCGCACGCCCGGCGGCACGTAGACGAACGAGCCGTCCGAGAACACCGCCGAGTTCAGCGTCGCGAAATAGTTGTCCGAGGTCGGCACCACGGTGCCGAGATATTTCTGCACCAGCTCGGGATGCTCGCGGATCGCCTCCGAGATCGGCATGAAGATCACGCCGGCCGCCTTCAGCTCCTTCTGGAAGGTGGTCGCAACCGAGACCGAATCGAACACGGCATCGACCGCGATCTTGCGATTCGCCGACGGCGGTCCGCCCGGCGGGGGCTCGACGCCCTCGAGGATCGCGACCTCGCGCAGCGGGATGCCGAGCTTCTCGTAGGTCTTGAGGATTTCCGGATCGATCTCGTCGATCGAAGACAGCGTCTTCTTCGGCTTCGGCGCCGCGTAATAGTAGATGTCCTGATAGTCGATCTTCGGATAGTCGACGCGGGCCCAGGTCGGCTCGGTCATGGTCAGCCAGCGGCGATATGCCTCCAGGCGCCATTCCAGCATCCAGGCCGGTTCATTCTTCTTTGCTGAGATGAAGCGGACGGTGTCTTCCGACAGCCCCTTCGGGGCCTTGTCGGACTCAATCAGCGTCTCAAACCCATATCGATACTGGTCGACGTCGATGCGCCGGACGCGCTCGACCGTCTCTTGTACAGCAGGCATTCATATCCTCCGCTCGCGGTTTCAAGGACCGCGGTGGATCTCAGTTCCGAAAATCTCTTACGATGCTTTGACGACGAAATCCGCTTAGAACAGTTCAAGCTGTGTTTCGTCGTTCCCCCTTAACTAAGGTATCGGCGAGCTTTCGCCAAGCCTTGAGGGTCAAATCCACGTCTGTCTCCGTGGTAGACCAGCCAAGACTGAGCCGCACCGCTCCTTGGGACACCTCCGAACGGTATCCCATTGCCTCCAGAACGTGGGACGGCTGGACCTTGCCCGATGAACAGGCGGAACCGGAGGACACCGCTACCCCGCCGAGATCGAATCCGATCACGGCCGTTTCGGCCTTCATCCCCGGCGCGGTGAAAAGAACGGTATTCGGCAACCGTTTCACGTCATCGGAGAACACCAGCACATCAGGCGTCTGCCGCAGCCCGTGCTCGAGCCGGTCGCGCAGCCCCCTGACGCGGGCGGCGTCGGCCTTCAACGCCGCCATCGCGGCCTTCACGGCCGCACCAAAGCCTGCGATCCCCGCGACGTTCTCGGTCCCTGCCCGCCGCCCGAGCTCCTGCCCGCCGCCGCGCAGGAACGCCTCCAGTCCTTCGATGCCTTCGGCGAGCACCAGCGCGCCGGTGCCCTTCGGTCCACCGATCTTGTGCGCCGACAGCGTCACGAGATCGGCCTGGGCCGAAGCGAGGTCGAACGGGATCTTGCCGAACGCCTGGATCGCATCGACATGCAGCAGACCGCCGGCCGCGTGGACGATCGCGGCGACATCGGCCACCGGCTGGATGGCGCCAGTCTCGTTGTTCGCCAGCATCACCGAAACCAGCGCGGCCGGACCATCCGCCAGCAGCGCGCGCAGGTGACCGAGATCGATCACCCCGGCGCGCGTGACATTGACCGTGCCGATCGCTTCACGGGAAAACCGCCCACCCGCGAGGACGGATGCATGCTCGATCGCGGACGCCAGGAGCCGCTCGACCGGCGCGCCCGCACCACGGCGCATTCCCGGCGTCAAGGCCAGCGCATTGGCTTCGGTCCCGCCGGAGACAAACACGACGTCCTGCGGCCGGCCGCCGACCGCCTTGGCCACCGCGTTGCGCGCATCCTCGACCAGCCGGCGCGCGCGGCGTCCCTCGCTGTGCACCGAGGACGGGTTGCCGCTCAACTCCCACGCCGCAGCCATCGCCGCCTTCGCTTCCTGGCGAAGCGGCGTGGTGGCATTCCAGTCGAGATAGACGCGATCGGCCATCGAGCTTGTCCGCGGCAACCACCGTGGTTGCGGCCTTCCACTGCGACATAACGACAGTCGGGCAGCGAGACCAGATCAGAGTGAGATTTTTCACGCGCACGGAAACCTCACCTGTGTTGCCAGGCAAGACATCCGTTTGCGGCGAGCGCGATAGCAATGTGACAAACCAAAACTTCAGGTGGCTAACGAACAATTCGGCGCGTTGATCCGGATCGCGCGGCGCCGCGCGGATTCACGCCGGCCAAGCGGCACAATTTCCTTGATTTTTGCCCCTTGCGTCATGCTAGAAGGCCCTCCAGCGTGCCGCCCGGCGGCGCCTGTGCCGATTTCATCATGAGCCGCCCTGTTCGCGCCCCGTCGCTGAAGATGGCTCCAACCGGTTGATTGATCGACGTCAATCAAGGGAACGCGTCAATCAAGGGAACACAATGCCTGAAGTCATTTTCACCGGCCCTGCTGGCCGTCTCGAGGGCCGCTATCATCCGGCCAAGCAGAAGAACGCGCCGATTGCGATGATCCTGCATCCGCATCCGCAGTTCCACGGCACGATGAATCACCAGATCGTCTACCAGTGCTACTACGCGTTTGCGCATCGCGGCTTCTCGGTGCTGCGCTTCAACTTCCGTGGCGTCGGCCGCAGCCAGGGCTCGTTCGATCACGGCACCGGCGAATTGTCCGACGCGGCGAGCGCGCTCGACTGGGCGCAGGCGATCAATCCCGAGGCGCGTGCCTGCTGGGTTGCGGGCTTCTCGTTCGGCGCATGGATCGGCATGCAGCTCTTGATGCGCCGGCCCGAGGTCGAGGGCTTCATCTCGATCGCGCCGCCCGCCAATCTCTATGACTTCTCGTTCCTCGCGCCCTGCCCGTCGTCGGGCCTGATCGTGCACGGCGACAAGGATGCCGTGGTGCCGCCCAAGGACGTCAACACATTGGTCGAGAAGCTGAAGACGCAGAAGGGCATCGTGATCGACCAGCAGGTCATCCCGGGCGCCAACCATTTCTTCGACGGCAAGCTCGAGCCGCTGATGGAGACGGTGACCGGCTATCTCGACATGCGGCTGGCTAACGTCCGCTGACGCGCTTGTAGCAACCATTAAGTCGTGACGCCGGTTTCGCGCCAAGGCGTCCCGCGCTGTACGACGGTGTTGGCATAGATCAG
>NZ_JASGSR010000206.1:0-8233 GCF_040446015.1 Bradyrhizobium sp. INPA03-11B | reverse complement strand
ATTGTAGATCGAACCACCGGGCCCGAGGATTTGCCTTTGCGCAAAGGCGCTCGGCGCGCCGATGACCCAAAGCAAGGTGCAGGCAACAATCAAGGATCGTTTCATGGCCTATATCTCGTGACGGCGCGGCACTGGTTCAAGTGATTGCCGGATGCGTCAACGCCGCCCTTGATATCCGAGTTCCCCCGCCGGCGTTCACGGCTTCTGATAGATCACGTGACCTGCGCGGATGGTGCTGCTCACTTTCGCGAGATTGGCGACATCGCTGAGCGGATCGCCGTCGAGCACCACGAGATCGGCGTCGAAGCCCTGCTCGACCTTGCCTTTCTTCGCGGCCTTGAAGTACCGCGCCGGATTGGTCGTCAGCGAGGCCAGCACCTCGCGTTCCGACAATGCGCGGTGCATCAGCTGATACTCCTGCGTGGTTTCGTACAGCTTGGTGAAGCCGACATCGGTGCCGAACAGCACCGGCCCGCCGTTCTCCGAAAATTGCTTGAGCTGGTTGACGGTCGCAGCCAGCAGCCGGTTTGTCACGGCTGGATCCAGGACAACGGTCGTGAACAGCGACAGCGTCGGGATCAGTGCAATGCCCTGCGCCTTGAACCGCGCCAGCTGCTCCGGCGCATAGCCGGCTTCGCTCGGGTCGGTGTGCGCCATGATGTCGACGCCGGCCGTGATCACCGTCTCGACGCCGGTCTTGTTCTGCGGATGGGCAAACACCGGCTTTCCCTGCGCATGCGCCACGTCGACCGCGGCCCTGGCGATCGCCGGGTCCATGTTCACGACCGGCTTGTTGCCCTTGAAGACACCGGTGAACAGCTTCACGCCATCGAGATTTAGGTCCATGTAGCTGCGCGCCAGTTGCGTCGCCTCGTCCGGCGTGGACGCCTCGGGCAGCTGCATGTCAGCGGGCAGATAGGCCGGATGGCCGTCCTTCGGGAAGATGCTGCCGGCGAGGAAGATGTTGGGGCCGGCGACCTCACCCGCGGCGATGCGCTTGCGCAGCGGCAGTATGTTCCGCGGATCGGAGCCAAGATCCCACACCGTCGTGAAGCCCCAGCGCGTCAGCATCTCCTGCATGTGCTGCGTCAGCGGCGCGGCCGGCGTCTCGCCGGCGTTGTGCCAGACATGCTCGGTGAAATGCACATGGCTGTTCCAGAACCCGGCAACCACGGTCTTGCCGCTGCAATCGATGACGCGCGCGTCCGCGGGCTCCTTGACGTCGCCGGACTTGCCGACCGCGCTGATGACGCCGTCCGAAATCACGATCACAGCATCAGGCAGCGCAGCCGCGTCGGCCGACGTGTAGAGCGTGCCGCCGCGGAGCACCATGGTCTCGGCATGCGCCGCCACCGAGGCAACGGCTGAGCCGATGAGAAAGAGCGCGACGCGTAGCCAGGTCCCGGTCATGGACAGCCTCTTTGATGATGGCATGCCGGCAATCACCGGCGCGCGGCAACATAGAGGCTGTGCGCGGCGCGGTTTGATCGTTCTTGCTGTCTGCGACGGATATTGCGGGGCGGCGCCCGGCCCGTCACTCCTCGGGCGCGTTCTCGATCGGATCGAACCGGTCGGCCTCGAGCCCGAGCAGATTCCAGGATTGCAGCATGTGCGGCGGCAGCGGCGCACTGACATCGATCACGCCGCCGCGCGGGTGCGGAATCACGATGCGGCGGGCCAGCAGATGCAGCCGGTTCTGCAAGCCGCCCGGCAGCTGCCAGTTCTCCTTGTTGAAATATTTGGGATCGCCGACGATCGCGTGATCGATATGCGCCATGTGGGCGCGCAATTGATGAGTGCGGCCGGTCACCGGCTTGAGCGAGACCCAGGCGAGCTTGGTCGCCGAAGCCTCGACCACGGCGTAATAGGTCACCGCGTGGCTTGCGCCCTCGTCACCATGCTCGGCGATCCGCATGATGCTGTCCTCCTCGCTCTCCTCCTTGGCAAGGTAGGTCGAGATCCGGCCCTGCTTCGGCTTCGGCACGCCGGCGACCAGCGCCCAGTAGATCTTGCGCGCAGAGCGATGACGGAACGCGCCGGTGAGGAACGATGCGGCGAAACGCGTCTTGGCGATCAGCAGGCAGCCGGAGGTCTCCCGGTCGATACGATGCACCAGGCGCGGCTTCTGCCCCTTGGCGTCGCGCATCACCTCCAGCATCTGGTCGACATGGCGCGTCATGCCGGAGCCGCCCTGCACGGCGAGACCGGCGGGCTTGTTCAGCACCAGCACGTCGTCGTCCTCGTACAAGGTCATGTCCTTCAGCGCCTGCAGCGTCTTCGCCTCGGCCTCCGAGAGCGTGCCTGAAGTCTTCGGCGTGTCGAGCCGCAGCGGCGGAATCCGCACGCTCTGGCCCTCCTCCAGCCGGTCCTTGGAATCGGCGCGCTTGCCGTTGACCCTGAGCTCGCCCTTCCGGACGATGCGCTGGATATGGGAGAACGACAGGCCGGGAAACCGCGCCTCGAGGAAGCGGTCGACGCGCATGCCGTTCTCGTCGGCGCTGACGACCACGGTCTGCACCTTGGTCGGCAATGGCTGCTCGTTGACAGGCTTCGCGGCGGCGGGCTCGGGCCGGTCGCGGCGTGGCTCGGCGAAGCGCGGCGGCTTGGCGGCCGCACGGTGCGCGAACGGACGATCGCTGGTCTTGCGCTCGCCCGACTTGCGCACGCCGGCCTTGCGGTCGTCCGGCTTGCGGCTGTGTTGCGTCGATCCGCTCTTGCCGCGTTCCTTGCCACGATCGCCGTCACGGCTCTTGTCGCGTCCCTTGGCGCGCTCTTTGGCGCGATCGCCCGGCGATGTGGTTCTCTTGATGCGGCGGCTCATGGTGGTGTTTCGGCTCCAGACCTGCATTGTGCCTAGCGCAAATGCCGCGAATCGTCACGGCGAAATCGGTGTGAATCCGGCGCGACATCGGCCGCGTTCGCAGCGGGCGCCGCCAAAATATCGAAAACAACCCCATGCAAAGGAGCCGGCGGCCGGCGTTCGACCAACCAACTTGACACGTCGGGCAACTCAGAGGTATTCTTCTAATATTCAGAAATTGTGCAGGTGCCCCTCAGCGGCAAGGCTGTTGCATATGGCATTTGCGGGCTCCTGCAACTGAGGCTTCCACGTCGCAGACAGAACCGCGCGCTATTCGCGGCCGCAGCCTAATCACATCTAGCTCCCGCCCCGCTCCTTGCGCAGCCGCGCCCAGTAATCCAGCCGCTTGCGGATCTCGCGCTCGAAGCCGCGGTCGGGCGGATCGTAGAAGGTCTGACGGCCCAGCGCCTCCGGGAAGTAGTCCTGGCCGGAGAACGCGTCGGGCTGATCGTGATCGTACTGATAGCCGGAGCCATAGCCCTCCGACTTCATCAGCTTGGTCGGCGAATTCAGGATGTGCTTCGGCGGCAGCAGCGAGCCGCCCTGTTTTGCGGTCTGCATCGCAGCGCCGAACGCGGTGTACACCGCGTTCGATTTCGGCGCGGTGGCGAGATAGACCACGGCCTGCGCGATCGCGAGCTCACCCTCGGGCGAGCCCAGGAAATCATAGGCATCCTTGGCGGCGTTGCAGACCGCCAGCGCCTGCGGATCGGCCAGGCCGATGTCCTCGACCGCCATCCGCACCACGCGCCGCGCCAGGAACAGCGGATCCTCGCCGGCATCGAACATCCGCGCGAGATAATACAGCGCCGCATCCGGATCGGAGCCGCGCACCGATTTGTGCAATGCTGAGATCAGGTTGTAATGGCCGTCGGCCGACTTGTCGTAGATCGGCGCACGGCGCTGCAGGATGGCCTGCAACTGCTCGGCGTTGAACACCTCGCCCTTGCGCGCGGCGCGCCAGACCTCCTCGGCCAATGTCAGCGAGGCGCGGCCGTCACCATCGGCCATCCGCACCAGCACGGCGCGCGCTTCGGCATCGAGCGGCAAGGCCTTGCCCTCGATCTTCTCGGCATTGGCAAACAGCCGTTCGATCGCAGCTGTATCGAGCGAGTGAAACACCAGCACGCGGGCGCGCGACAGAAGCGCCGCGTTGAGCTCGAAGGACGGGTTCTCGGTCGTGGCGCCGACCAGCACCACCGTGCCGTCCTCCATCACCGGCAGGAAGGAATCCTGCTGCGCGCGGTTGAACCTGTGCACCTCGTCGACGAACAGCAGCGTGCCCTTGCCGGTCTCGCGGCGGGCGCGCGCGGCATCGAATGCCTTCTTCAGGTCGGCGACGCCGGAGAACACCGCGGAGATCTGCTCGAAATGCAGCTCGGTGGCGTCGGCCAGCAGCCGCGCCACCGTGGTCTTGCCGGTGCCGGGCGGGCCCCAAAACACCAGCGAGCCCAGCGTGCGCGTCTCCAGCATGCGGGTCAGCGCGCCGTCGGGGCCGAGGATGTGATCCTGGCCGACAACGTCGGCCAGCGTGCGCGGGCGCAGCCGGTCCGGCAGCGGGTGTGGCGCGTCCTGCTCCATCCCCGCCGCGGCGAACAGGTTGCTGGCCTCGCGCGGTTGTTTCGGGCTCATCCGCCGAGCGTCACGTTGATCTGCTGGCCGCCGCGCACCAGCGTGATACGCCAGATCCGCGAGCCCGCCTTCGATACCTTGTCGAGATCACCGGTTCGCACGATCTTCTCGTTGTTGACCGCCAGGATGATGTCGCCCTTCTGGAAGCCAACATTGGCGGCGGTGCCGTCATCGGCGAGCTCGGTCACCACCACGCCCTCCGCGCCGGCGTCGAGATGCAGCTCATCGGCCAGCGCCGGCGAGATGTTGGCGACCCTCGCGCCCTGGAACGGCGAGCGCGCGGTCAGCACGATCTCCTCGCGGTTGGTGTCCGGCGCGGTCTCCAGCGGCACGGTCAGCTTCACCGGCTTGCCGGCGCGCTGCACCTCGATCTCGGCGTTGCCGCCGAGCGGACGGGTCGCGAAGCGGTAGTCGAACGCGTTGGGATCGTCGATCGGCGTGCCGTCGATGCCGACGATCAGGTCGGACAGCTTCAGCCCGGCCTTCGCCGCGGGGCTGTTCGGAGCGACGTTGGCGACCAGCGCGCCGCTCGGCAACTTCAGCCCCAGCGTCTCCGCGATCTCGGGCGTGACCGCCTGCAGCCGCGCGCCGAGCCATGGCCGCTTCACGGCCTTGCCGCCGCTCTTGGCGGAGGCCACCACCACCCGCACCATGTTGGCGGGGATCGCAAAGCCGATGCCCTGCGAGCCGCCGGAGCGCGAGAAGATCGCGGTGTTGATACCGGCGAGCCGTCCGGTCATGTCGACCAGCGCGCCGCCCGAATTGCCGGGATTGATCGCGGCGTCGGTCTGAATGAAGAATTGATAATCCGTGATCCCGACTTGAGTACGCGCCAGGGCCGAGATGATGCCATGCGTCACGGTCTGGCCGACGCCGAACGGGTTGCCGATCGCGAGCACCACGTCGCCGACCTGCAGCTGATCGGAATTGGCGAAGTCGAGCGTCGCGAACTTCTCCTTGTTGGTGCCCTTCAGGCGCAACACCGCGAGGTCGGTGCGGCTGTCCTTCAGTACGATCTCCGCCTCGAATTCACGCTTGTCGGAGAGCGAGACCTTCACCTGGTCGGCGCCCTCGATCACGTGATTGTTTGTCACCACGAGGCCCGAGCCGTCGACCATCACGCCGGAGCCGAGCGAGCGCTGCATCTGCTCGGGCTGCTGCCCGGGCACGCCGAAGAAGCGGCGGAAGATCGGGTCGTCCAGGAACGGATTGCGGTTCTGCACCGTCTTGGCGGCATAGACATTCACCACCGCCGGCTGCACCCGCTGCACGATCGGCGCATAGGACAGCTGGAGCTCAGCCTGCGACGACGGCACGCGACGATCCTGGGCCGCGGCCGGGGACGGATTCCCTATGAAAGCCAAGGTGCACAGAGCGGATATAGCAGCGAAGCGGACGGGTTGGAGCATTCTCACCTCTCGTGGAAACGCCGGAATATAGGCGTGTTCGCCGGGCAAATGAAGGGCGCCGGCGCGGATAACTGGCCCCCCGCCGGACCGGTGCAAAACCCCTGGCCGCCGCGTTGTAGCGCACCGCCAAGCTTCTATGATGGCTGTCATCTCACTGCGCCGCTCCGCTTGTTGCCCGCGGACAACAAGCGGAACTGCGATGCTAGGCGGCGCTGTCGTGCGTCAGTCACGTTCGACTCCTAGGACCGTTCAGTGAGTGAGTGGGGACTTCAAACACAACAGGGGTGCACAATGGGTGCGACAAAAGTTGGTGCAATCGCCATCGGGCTTGCAGGGGCGCTTGCCGCCTCACCGGCCTATGCGCAATCGGCCGGAGGCGGCAGCGACGCGGAGATCGCGCTGCTGAAGCAGCAGCTGAAGATGCTCGAGCAGAAGCTCGACAAGCTGCAGAAGCAGACCAATGCCAACACCGCGACCGCAGCCAATGCAAACGCCAATGCGAAGGCGGCGGATGCCAAGGCAACTGATGCGAAGGCCGCGCGCGTCGCAAGCGCCAATGCCGCGATCCCGGTGAAGGGCCCGGTCGCACCGTCCGGCGTCGTGGTGACGATGCCGAACAACCGGCCGACGATCTGCACCGCCGACGAACAGAACTGCGTCGCGATCACGAGCCGCGTGCACTGGGATGTCGGCGGCTACGACTATCGTCCGAACACCGCGAACACCTCGCCGCAGAAGCTCGACAGCGGCGAGAACCTGCGCCGTGCCCGCATCGGCATCGTCGGCAAGTTCTTCGGCGACTGGAATTACGCGCTGATCTACGATTTCGGCGGCTCGGCCGACGGCTTCGGTGGCGCGGCACCGGGCTCGCTGCCCGGCGGCGGCACCTCCGGCGTCGAGAATGCCTATCTGAGCTACACCGGCTTCAAGCCATTCGGCGGCAAGATGGCGATCGAAGGCGGCATCATGGACATCCCGTGGACGCTCGACGAATCGACCAGCTCCAACGACATCCTGTTCATGGAGCGCGCCTCGGTCGGCATCATCGCGCAGAACATCGCCGCCGGTGACTTCCGTTCGGGGGCCGGCACGCGCTGGTGGAACGACCAGCTGTGGATCGGCGGCTATGTCACCGGACCGACAACAGGCGCGATCCACTCCGCGTCCTCGGTCACGCCGGCCGGAACGTCCGAGCAGTATGGCGGCGTGGTCCGCGTCGCCGGCAATCCGATCAGCGGCAAGAACTACTCGGTGCATATCGGCGCCGACGCGGAATGGCTGGTGCAGCCGCCGCGCAACCAGCTGACGCAGGCGCAGACGCTGACGCTGAGCGACCGGCCCGAGCTGCGCATCGATCCGACGACGCTGATCTCGACCGGTGCGATCGCCAACGTCTCTGGCGCGCAGGTCTACGGCGTCGAAGCGGCGGCGACCTACGGGCCGTTCATCGCGCAGGGCGAATACTATTGGTTCAATGTCGACCGCTCCGCGAATACCGGGCTGCCGCCGTTCGGCGCGCCGAGCCTGAAATTCGACGGCGGCTACGCGCAGGTCGGCTACGTGCTGACCGGCGAGAACCACGCCTACAACCCGGCAACGGCCTCCTATGGCGGTATCAAGCCGCACGATCCGTTCTCGCTCGCCGGCGGCGGCATTGGCGCCTGGGAAATCGCGGGCCGCGTCAGCACGATGAACCTCAACGATCAGGTCGGCCAGGCGGTCGGCGTCGCGGGTGGACGGCAGACCGTCTACACCGCCGCGCTGAACTGGTACGTCAACAACAACGTCCGCTTCATGCTGAACTATCTGCACGGCGACATCGCCAAGCAGGCTTCGGCGACTTCGGCTGCCGATGTCGGCTCGAAGTTCGACGCGGTCGCGCTGCGCACGCAAGTTGCGTTCTGAGGCGATCCGATCTGTCGTCGACGAATAGACGGCCGGTGGCGATACCGCTCCCGGCCGTCCCATATTGCAGGTAGAATCCTAATGTGATGATATTGCCTCAAGATTGACCCGCCAAAAGCGCTACCATGAATTTAAGCTTGGAATTGCAAGCGCTGGACGAGCGCATAGCCAAGCAGACAGAATATCTCGACTTGTGGCGTCAGCCGAAGGAGCCCCTGCTCTTCGAAACCCTGCGGGCGATAGACTTGGTCTATTGCCAAGATCTATTCCCGGAAAGTGAAAGCTCGTCCATTTATTCCCAGAACGAATCCCACTACCGCTGGTTCCAAGGGTGGGGTGTCAACAAAGCATTAGGTGGTGTGGACTCTAAGGATTCCCTTTTGAGAGCAAATCAGATTCAAGGCTTCTTTTGGGAGGCAGTCTTGGG
>NZ_JASGSR010000205.1:0-8596 GCF_040446015.1 Bradyrhizobium sp. INPA03-11B | reverse complement strand
CCTTCGTCGACATAATGCATCCGGAAGCCCGATGCCGCGCTGAAATGCGGCGTGAAGGGAAAGGTGCCGTCGAACGTTGCATCCGCTTGAATCATGGCTGGCCTCGAATGGTTTTAGTTTGAAACCATCGTGTATCGCTTGAGGTTTTATTTTGCAACCGATATATCGAGCTCTCGATCGGGCGGTCTTTCGGGCCGCACCGGGATGAAGAGCGTCAGGCGGATCACGATGGCCAAGCGAGTGAGCCACAGGGACTCGATGTGCGGGGTGGCCCGGCCGCTCGATGCAATCGGCGACTGGTGGTCGCTGTTGATCGTCCGCGATGCGTTCGACGGGCTGCGCCGGTTCGGCGAATTTCAGAAGAGCCTTGGGCTTGCCAAGAACATCCTCTCCGCCCGGCTCCGCAATCTGCTGGCGCACGGAATCATGGAGACCGTACCCGCGGCGGACGGCAGCCCCTATCAGGAATATGTGCTGACCGAAAAGGGACGCGGCCTGTTCCCGCTCCTCGTCGCGCTCCGGCAGTGGGGCGAGGATTTCTTCTTCGACCCCGACGAGGCGCATGTGCTGCTGGTCGACCGAAAGAACGGCTTGCCAGTGCGGCGGCTCGAACTGCGAGCGCGGGACGGACGCGTCGTCGGCGCAGAAGACACGATGGTGCGGCTGCCGCACGCTTCAACCGGGAAAGAGACCGCGTGAAGCGCGCGTGCGCCGCGTGGACGCCGTCATCAGCAACTGGATCTTAACCCTCCTTGCCGCAGCATCGGCTGCGTGGAGGTTCGACCAATGCAGACATTCCGGATTTCGCTGAGCGATGGGACGCGGCAATTCCACACGGCGATTCAGGCGCCGGATCCCGCGTCCGCGCGCATCAAGGCCGCCTACTTCTTCGATATTTCGAAGTGGCGGATCCTGAGCGTGTCGCTGACCGGAGCCAGTGTCGCTGCGGCGTAGTTGCTGCAGGCCTTACGCCATCCGGTCGAGTTCGGCGGCCGCAAGTCGTGCGATCGCAAGGTCGATCTCGGCGAGCGGATCGGCATCGCCGAGGAACCATGCTGCCGACAAGCCTGTCCAGGCGATGATCCATGACAGCAGGCGCTGGCGATCAAGCTTCGCTGCTTCCACGACAATGTCGAGCCGCCGCGCAAAGCGGCCGGGTTCGGTTGCGACCGGCCGCGTCGGATCGGCAAGATCGGGGTTGGTGAAGATGTTGGCGAAGTCGAAGCCACGCTCGCCGACAAGATGCTTGGGATCGATCGCGAGCCAGCCGCGCGCGCCGAAGTCGAGCACATTGTCATGGTGCAGGTCGCCATGCAGCACCACGTTTTCGCGCTGATCGAGTAGCAGCGCTTCGGCGATGTCGGCCGATCGGTTCAGGATGCCGCCGTGCGCCCTCGCCGCCGGCCATAACTCGCGAAACCAGTCCCTGAGTGGCATCAGCTCCGGCCGCGGTTTTGGTCTGCGGGCGTGCAGCCGGCCGGCTGTTGCACAGAGAATTCGGCAGGCCTCATCGTCCCGGCCGGTTCGCGCCATGTCGCTCAGCGAAGCCGAACCCATCGCCCGCTCGAGCAGGAGCGCCTCGCCGTCACGGGCCAGGACCCGCGCCGCACCGTCCCCATCCCACCACGCCATGACGATGCCGCCGAGACGCTCGTCCGGTTCGTGTGACAATTTGAGCATCGCCAGTTCGCCGTGCCGCCGCACCGGCAGCAACCGTGCGGCATGCGTCACGATCGGGTCGCCGTCGGGGACAAGGCTCCAGACCGAGAGATAAGGTTCGAACATCTGGGCAGGTTGGGTGGTGAAGGGCGTGACCGTCGTTCTAATCATTGCCGGCGCGCGCTGCCACGCTGGTTCCCTGCGGCGCATCGTGGCAGGGCGGCTCCAACCGGTTCCGCGCTGCCGTGCCCATGTTGGCTGATGACAGCCCCCACCCATCTCGCGCTACAATGTCGCAGCCGGTGCGACGGAGGGTGTGGCGATGCCGCGAAAGGGAATAACCGGACACGACGAGTGGGTGGTCACCGAGGCCCTGGCCACGGCGCTGGTTGCGCTCGAACAGTTGCCGTCGAAGCACCAGCCCCGCGCGCATATGGAGGATGTCCGGAAGATTCTGACCGCGAGATGCGAGGCCGGCGCCGTCACGCTGCATCTTGCGCAGGCCAAGTGCCGGTTGTTTCCGGATACCAATCCGCTGACGATCTATGAGGAATACGGCCTCAAGGATGGATTGGGATAACGGCAGCCGCCGCGTTGCCGGCCTGAACAACCCCACTGAAGAGCGAACGGCTACTCGTGGCTGATGCGCCAGATCGTGCCGTTGCCGTCCTCGGAGACCAGCAGTGCACCGTCGCGCGCCACCGTCACGCCGACCGGTCGGCCCCAGACCTCATTGTCGCCGATGACAAAGCCGGTGACGAAGTCCTCGTACTCGCCGGTCGGGACGCCGTCCTTCAGCCTGATGCGAATGACCTTGTAGCCGGTGCGCTTCGACCGATTCCACGAACCGTGTTCGGCGGCAAAGGCATCGCCGCGATACTCGGGCGGAAAACTGTTGCCGGTGTAGAAGGTCAGGCCGAGCGAGGCGGAGTGCGCCTGCAACAGCACGTCGGGGACCGTCACCTTGTCCTTCAGATCGGGACGCGCGCCGGCATGCGCGGGGTCTTCGTTGGCGCCGATATAGTACCAGGGCCAGCCGTAGAACGCGCCCTCGCCGATCCGCGTCACATAGTCGGGGACGAGGTTGTCGCCGCGGCCGTCGCGCTCGTTGGTCGAACACCACGGTGTGCCGCTGCCAGGCTGGATCGCGAGGCCGACGCAATTACGAATACCCGTGGCGAACAGTTTCTGGTTCTTGCCGTCGGGATCGAAGGCAAGGACCGCGGCGCGATCGGTTTCGGCTCCCCACGCCGCGCCAAGCGCGTGGTCGCGGCTCCAGGCCTCGATGCCACCGGGAGGCTGGCCAAGCCCCTCGCCAGCGTTGCCGGCAGAGCCAACCGATACCAGCATGCGCTTGTCGCCGGGCGTGAATACGATGTCACGCGTCGAATGGCCGTAGCCGTGAGGAAGATTTGCGACAATGGTCTCAGGCTTTCCCGACGCCTTGAGGTCGCCGTTGCGGTAGGCGAAGCGCACGACGCTGTCCGTGTTGGCAACATAGAGCCATTGCGGATTGTCGCCGCTCGGGAAGAACGCGATGCCGAACGGCCGGTTCAGTCCGCTTGCGTAGACCTCGTTGGTCGCGGCCTTGGTGGCACCGTCGGCGCTGCGCAGGACACGGATACGGCCAGGGCCGGTTTCCGCGACGAAGATGTCGCCGTTGGGCGCGGTCCGGATGATCCGCGGTCCGCTCAATCCGCTCGCAAACAGCTCGACCTTGAACCTCGCCGGCACCTGCGGCACCGCAGACGCAGGTCGCTGCACGACGCGCGATGAATTGCTGCTGGAGGCCGTTGCCCCGGGCTTGGGCAAGTCTTGCGGTTTGATCAGACGCACCGTGCCCGGTCGGTCGCGCTGCCAGTCGCCGAACGCCTCCGTGCCTTTCAGCACCGGCTCGGCACCCGACCGGGTGATGCCGATCGCCGCCAGGATGACGACCGACAGGGTGGTGCCAACAAGATTAATCCTGGACATATGCCTCTCGCGCTCGTTCCCTTCAGTCATAGCGCGGTTCGATCGCCAGCTGCGTTCACAATGTCGTCTGCCGTCATGTCCCTCAATGTCCCTTGGGCGGCGCGGTCAGATCGACCGGCTTGATGATCAGTGCGAGCGGGACCATCACAAGGCCGATCAGCGCGAGCATCCAGAACACGTCGATATAGGCGAGAAGGTCGACTTGCCGTTGCAAGGTCTGGCCGACCCAGGCGATCGCCTGAGAGGCGGCATCCGATGCATTCGATCCCTGCGCCTGGAAGTAGCGCGTCATCGTGTCGATGGTCTGCTGATATCCGAGATCGGACGGCGCGGCATGCTCGATCAGCCGGCTCTGGTGAAATTGCTGGCGTTGCGCCAGCGCCGTCTGGGCCAACGCGACGCCCATCGATCCGCCGATGTTGCGCGCCACATTGATCAGCGCCGAGGCCTGGTTGGTCTTGTCCGGCGGCACGCCGTCATACGATGCGGTCGTCACCGGCAGAAACAGGAATGGAAGTCCGGCGGAGAGGAAGATGCGCGCCAGCGCGGCGTAACCATAGGTGATGTCGCCGTTCAGCCCGGTCAGATGCCACATCGAGAACGCGACGATGCAGCCGCCGATCGCAATCAGATATTTCGGCTGAACGCGGCTGACGAGGTTGCCGACCACAGGCATCAGGATCAGCGTGACAATGCCGCCGGGTGACAGCGCGAGCCCCGCCAGCAGCGCGGTATAGTTCAGCTCGGTCTGCAACAATTGCGGTATCAGCTGCGTCGACGATATCAGCACCGCACCGGTGCACAGCATCACTAGGAAGCACGACCCGAACTGGCGCCGTCCCAGCAGGCGGAGATCGACGATCGGGTCCTTGCGGGTCAATTCCCACGGGATCAGCGCGATCAGGCAAACCGACGAAGCCAGTGCAAAGCCTGTGATCATGTCGGACCCGAACCAGTCCTTGCGCTGGCCCTCATCGAGCACGAATTCGAGCGAGCCGAGCCCGATCGCGACCAGCACGAAACCGATGTAGTCGACGTGCAGGCCGCCTTTGAGCATCTCCTTGCGCTCCTCTTCGGCGCCGGACGGCTCCTTGACCAGCGTCCCGACCAGGAACAGCGAGAGCAAGCCCATGGGCACGTTGATCAGGAAGATCCAGTGCCAGGTATAGGTATCGGTGATCCAGCCGCCGAGCGTCGGCCCGATCACGGGAGCAACCACCACAGCGACTCCGTAGATCGCAAACGCCTGGCCGCGCTTGGCCGGCGGAAAGGAGTCGGCGAGGATCGCCTGCTCGCTCGTCGCCATCCCGCCGCCGCCAAGGCCCTGAATGATCCGGAACAGCACCAGCGCTTCCAGGCTCCAGGCGAGCCCACACAGCAGCGAGGCAAATGCGAACGTGCCGACGCAGATCATGTAGAAGCGCTTGCGGCCGATCACGGTCGAGAGCCAGCCCGAGATCGACAGCACGATGGCGTTGGCGACGAGATAGCTGGTGATGACATAGGTGCTCTCATCGATCCCGACGGCGAGCCCGCCCGCGATATGGCGCAGGGCCACGTTTGCGATCGTGGTGTCCAGTACCTCCATGAACGTCGCGATCGAGACGACGAAGGCAATCAGATAGGGATTGTGTCCACCGGCGGCCGACCGCTCCGGCGACCAGGCCGCGCCGCCGCCTGCCGCAACGTCGCTCATCGCACCCTGGTCCAGGGCACGACCGACATGCCCGGCCCGACGGGCACATCATCAGGCCAATTGTCGACCACGATCTTCACGGGAACGCGCTGCACGACCTTGACGAAATTGCCGGTCGCATTCTCGGCGGGCAGCAAGCTGAAAGCGGTGCCCGAGCCCGGCTGAACCGACGCCACGTGGCCTGTGAGCTTGCGGTCCGGGTACGCATCGACCCTGACCTCGACCGGCTGACCCGGACGCATATCGGTGAGTTGCGTTTCCTTGTAGTTGGCGGTGATCCAGACCTCGTCAGGCACCAGCATCATGACGCTCTGTGCTGGCGCGACAAAGGTACCGACCGCGCCGCTCAGTTTCACGACGCGTCCGGACTGCGCCGCAGTGATGCGGGTGTATTGCAGGTTCAGCTTGGCCTGATCGAGCTGCGTCTGCGCCTGCTCAAGCGATGCCTTGCTGCTCTTGAGCTGCGCCTCGAGCGTCTTGACGCCGAGCTCGGCCGCGCTCACCGCCGTTCTCGCGCGGCTCGCATTCGCCTGTTGAGCGTCAAGATCCGAGCGTGTCTGCTGCTGGCGCTGGACGGTGCCCGCCCCCTTCTCGACGAGGTCTTGCGCGCGGGCGGCTTCTTGCTCGGCAAATTTCAATTGTGCTTCGGCCTGTTGCGCCTGCGCCCTGGCTTCCTTGATCTGCTCCTGCTGGCTGTCGATCTGCGCCTGGACGTTGGCGATGTTGGCCTCGGCGACCGCGACCTGAGCGCTGGCCTGATCGACCGCGATCTTGTAGTCGCGCTCGTCGATCCTTGCGAGGAGATCGCCGCCATTGACATGCTGGTTGTCGGTGACGGGGACGTCGACGACGTAGCCGCCGACCTTTGCTGCCACGGCAAAGCTGCGCGCGGTCACAAAGGCGTCATCGGTCGATTCATAGTGACGGATATTGAGCCAATAGTTCACGCCGCCGATGATCGCGAGCAGGAGCAGACAGGCGCCGGCCGTCGCCAGCATCCAGTGTTCGCGCAGCCGGTCGCGCATCGACGGCTTGCGCTCGGTCTCCTGCTGCGGTGAGGACATGTGGTCCGGCCGCGAGTTTTGCTCGGGGGCGCGCTCAGGCTGCCGCGGCTTTTCCGCGGACGGCCCGCGCTCTCGGGTTTGGGCATCCACGGCAGCACCTCAAGCTACGTACGGAGCGATCGACTCGTGTTAACCGCAGCGTCGAGTGCTTGGTTCCTGTTCCGTGGGATGCGCTACACGGCCCTGGAACTGATCAGCGGCTTGCGCGCGGCTGCCGACAGGTCGCGATAGGCCGCCGCTTCGCCAACCAGCGCCTTGAGGGGAACCGTGAGCCGGCAGATCAGGCCCTCGGCACGCCAATCGAAGTCGGCCCGTCCGCCGAGCTGGGTCTCGATGCTGGCGATGACGCTTCTGGTGCCGAAACCCTTCTGCTTCGGCTTGGTCACCGGAGGCCCGCCGGACTCCACCCAGGCCAGGATCAGCGTCTCATCCTGCACTTCCCAGGTGATCGCGAGCCGGCCTGGCAGCACCGACAGGCTGCCGTATTTGGCGGAGTTGGTGACGAGCTCGTGCAGCGCCAGCGCCAGTGTCTGCGCGGTCGCGGGCTGCAACTGCACCTCGGCGCCCTCGATCTGGATCTGTCCGGCTTCGGAATAAGGCGCGATCTCCTCGGTCACCAGCCGGCGGATCTCGGCGCCCTGCCAGCTCGACAGCGACAGCACGGTGTGAACGCGCGCCAGTGCCGTGATGCGGCCCTCGACTGCCCGCACATAGGCGGTGACGTTCTGCGCGCGCGTCAACCGCACGATTGATTGCGCCAGCGCGAGCGCGTTCTTGGCGCGGTGATCGACCTCGCGGGTCAGCAGGCTCTGGCGTTCCTCGGCCTTCTTGCGATCGGTGATGTCGACGGTGACGCCGCTCACCCGCACCACCCTGCCGTTTCTGTCGCTGGTGGCCGCGGCCGTGCCAACGCACCAGCGCACCTCGCCGTCCGGCCGCATGACGCGGAATTCGGCTTCATAGGACGTCTGTCCCTTACCGAATCCGGCCCAGGCTTGCCGCAGCTCCTCGACGTCGTCAGGGTGAAACAGCTGCTGGATATTGTCTGACGTCAGCGCGAAGGATTTGGGGTCGACGCCGAAGATCTTGTATTGCCCTTCGTCCCACATCCAGTCGCCATTGACCCAATCCCAGTCCCACGAGCCCATCTTGCCCGCGGCAATCGCCATGCTGCGGCGCGCCTCGCTCTCGACCAGCCGGGTGGTCGACTGCTCGAGCTCGGCGGTGCGCGCACGCACGCGGTCCTCGAGCTCGGCATTGAGGCGTTCGAGCTGCCGCGTCTTGCGGTAGAGCTCGGCAAACACGCGGATCTTTGCGCGCAGCACTTCCGGCACGACCGGCACCGGGACATAGTCGACCGCACCCATTTCGTAGCCGCGCAGCCGGTCGATGTCGCTGACCTGGATCGCCGAGATGAAGATCATCGCGGTCTTCTGGAAGCGCGGATGCTCGCGGATCATCGCGGCGAGTTCGAAGCCGTCGAGCTCGGGCATGCAGACGTCGACCAGGATGACGGCGACTTCGTTCTTGAGCAGGAACTCGAGCGCCTCGCGGCCCGACGAGGCCGCGACGAGCGTTTCGCCGAGCTCCTTCAGGATGACCTCATAGGCCAATAGCTTGGCCGGCTGGTCATCGACCAGAAGGATGTTTACCTTTTCATAGTCCATCATGTTCGATCGCCGATCAGCGATGCAACCACATGCGGATCGCCAGCAGCAGTTGCTCTGTGTTCACGGGCTTCGCCAGATAGTCGGATGCGCCTGCTTCCAGGCATTTCTCGCGGTCACCTTTCATCGCCTTCGCAGTCAGCGCGATGATCGGCAGCCGCGCAAAGGCGGGGTTTTGCCGGATGGCGCCGATGGTCTGGTAACCGTCCATCTGCGGCATCATGATGTCCATCAGCACGATGGCTATCTTCGGATTGGATTCGACCAGCGATATCGCCTCGTGACCGGTTGTCGCAGTCAACACCTTCATACCTCGCCGCTCAAGTACGCTCGACAGCGCGAAGATGTTGCGGGCGTCGTCGTCGACCAGCAGTGCGGTCTTGCCAATAAGATCCTCATCGGAACTATTGAGCTTCTCCAGCATCCTCTGTTTTTCGACGGGCAATTCCGTGATCACACGGTGCAGGAATAGTGACGTTTCGTCGAGCAGACGCTCCGGCGACTCCACACCCTTGACGACGATGCTGCGCGCCATC
>NZ_JASGSR010000204.1:0-8726 GCF_040446015.1 Bradyrhizobium sp. INPA03-11B | reverse complement strand
GAAACCCTGTATATTGGCGTGGCGACGCCTGCCGTTCGCCGGGGCTTTAGTCGGCTACGACCGGGCCGAATCAAGACTATGCGCGACTGAGTAATCGAGACGACCACGATGGCTCGTATCGTCTTGGGGTCGGGTCCAATGGAACAACGAGGTTGAACGATGAGTGAGATTGGCGAGCGGGTTAAGAAGATTGTGGTCGAGCACCTTGGTGTCGAACCCGAGAAGGTGGTCGATAGCGCGAGCTTCATCGATGACCTCGGCGCCGACAGCCTCGACACGGTCGAGCTCGTGATGGCTTTCGAAGAAGAATTCGGTTGCGAGATTCCCGACGACGCGGCGGAGACGATCCTGACCGTGGGCGACGCGACCAAGTTTCTTGAAAAGAACGCGAAGAGCTGACGCCGATCGCGAAGTTGACGGGGCCGGACGGACCGCGATCGAGCGGTCCCCCGGCTTCTTACTATTAGCCGCGCATTGCTGGCCGGAGACGTGGAAATGAGACGAGTTGTCGTCACGGGGCTGGGCATGCTTACACCGCTCGGCTGCGGCGTTGACGCAACTTGGGCGCGCATCCTTGCCGGAGACAGCGGCGGCAAGAAGATCGACACCTTCGAAGTGTCCGACCTGCCGAGCCAGGTCGCCTGCTACATTCCGCGCGGCGACGGCTCCAACGGCACCTTCAATCCCGACCAGTGGATGGAGCCGAAGGACCAGCGCAAGGTCGACGACTTCATCGTCTATGCGATGTGCGCGGCCAAGCAGGCGCTCGACGACGCCGACTGGCATCCGAAGTCCGACGAGGACCAGCACGCCACCGGCACGATGATCGGCTCCGGCATCGGCGGCCTCACCGGCATTGCCGAGACTGCGGTGCTCCTGAAGGAGCGTGGACCGCGCAGGGTCTCTCCCTTCTTCATTCCAGGACGCCTGATCAATCTGGCGTCCGGCTACGTCTCGATCGAGCACGGCCTGAAGGGGCCCAATCACGCCGTCGTCACGGCATGCTCGACCGGCGCGCATGCGGTCGGCGACGCGGCGCGGCTGATCGCACTCGGTGACGCCGAGGTGATGGTCGCGGGCGGCGCCGAATCGCCGATCTCCCGCATCGGCATCGCCGGCTTCTGTGCGGCGCGTGCGCTGTCGACCGGCTTCAACGACAACCCGACCAAGGCATCGCGGCCGTACGACAAGGATCGCGACGGCTTCGTGATGGGCGAGGGCGCCGGCGTCCTCGTGCTCGAGGAATACGAGCACGCCAAGCGGCGTGGCGCGAAGATCTACGCCGAGGTCACCGGCTACGGCCTGTCGGGCGATGCCTTCCACATCACCTCGCCGCCGCCGGACGGCAATGGCGGCTTCCGCAGCATGAGCATGGCGCTGAAGCGCGCCGGCCTTGCGGCATCCGATCTCGATTACATCAACGCGCACGGCACCTCGACGCAGGTCGGCGACGAGATCGAGCTCGGCGCCGTCGAGCGTCTG
The DNA here is from genome assembly GCF_040446015.1 of Bradyrhizobium sp. INPA03-11B. Taxonomy (NCBI): domain Bacteria; kingdom Pseudomonadati; phylum Pseudomonadota; class Alphaproteobacteria; order Hyphomicrobiales; family Nitrobacteraceae; genus Bradyrhizobium; species Bradyrhizobium sp. INPA03-11B. The sequence goes on along the minus strand of NZ_JASGSR010000204.1, from coordinate 7,244 downwards.
CTCGGCAATGCGGCGTCGAAGGTTTCGATGTCGTCGACCAAGTCCGCGACCGGACACCTGCTCGGTGCGGCCGGCGCGATCGAGGCGATCTTCGCGATCCTGGCGATTCGCGATAACGTGGTGCCGCCGACCATCAATCTCGACAATCCGTCGGTGCAAACCGCGATCGATCTCGTGCCGCATACGTCGCGCAAGCGTGACGTCAATGTGGCGCTGTCCAATTCCTTCGGTTTCGGCGGCACAAACGCCTCCGTGATCGTGCAGCGCGTGACCAATTAGTAGGTCTTTAGCGCGTTTTCGAGCGAAGTGGGTACCGGTTCGCGTGAAGAAAACGCGTCAAAACAAGAATCCAAAGTCCCGTTCCGATTCAGTCGGAACGGGACTTTAGAACTAGTCCACCGTTTTGCCGTATTCCGCGGTGACTCCTAATAGCGGGCGTATGCTATTGGCAGGGCAGGGGTTTGTCCGGCCACGATTCAACCGGCAGGATATTGGTTTGCATCGATGAGTGAGAGGCCGCCCATTTCACCGAGGAGTCCACGTGCCGCGCTGGAGCCTGAACAGGTTCCGCCGCCGCCCAAGCGCTCGGATCGTGCCCGCAATCCCTTCGTGATCGTCGGCAATGCCATCTTCACGATCCTGATCATCCTGATGCTCGGCGCCGGAGCGACCTACTACTACGGCAAGCAGGCGCTGGAATCGCCGGGACCGCTGCAGGAAGACAAGATCGTCAACATCCCGGCGCGCGCCGGCAAGCGCGACATCGCCGACGTGCTGTTGCGCGAGGGCGTGATCAACGTCAATCCGTGGGTCTTCATCGGTGGCGTGTTTGCGCTGAAGGCGAGCTCCGACCTCAAGCCCGGCGAATATTCGTTCCAGAAGAATGCCAGCCTGCGCGACGTCATCGCCACCATCGTCGACGGCAAGGTGGTGCAGCATGCCATCACGATTCCGGAAGGCCTGACCTCGGAGCAGATCGTGTCGCGGCTCTCCGACAACGACATCTTCACCGGCTCGGTGCGCGAGATTCCGCGCGAGGGCACGCTGCTGCCGGAGACCTACAAATTTCCGCGCGGCACCACGCGCGACCAGGTGATCCAGCGCTTGCAGCAGGCGCAGAAGCGTGTGCTTGCCGAGATCTGGGAACGCCGCAACACCGACACGCCGCTGAAATCGCCGGACCAGCTGGTGACGCTGGCCTCGATCGTCGAGAAGGAAACCGGCCGCGCCGACGAGCGTAGCCGTGTCGCCGCCGTGTTCGTCAACCGCCTGCGGCAGCGGATGAAGCTGCAATCCGATCCGACCATCATCTACGGGCTGGTGGGCGGCAAGGGCACGCTGGGACGCCCGATCAAGCGCAGCGAGATCACGCAGCCGTCGCCGTACAACACCTATGTGATCGACGGGCTGCCGCCCGGACCGATCGCCAATCCCGGCCGCGCCTCGCTGGAGGCGACGGCCAATCCGGCGCGCACGCGCGACCTGTTCTTCGTTGCCGACGGAACCGGCGGCCACGCCTTCACCGAAACCTACGACCAGCACGCCAAGAACGTCGCCAAGCTGCGCGCGTCGGAAAAGCAGATCCAGAACGACACCGTCGAGCCCGCGGATGATCCGGCGCCTGCCGCCGCAGCGCCCGGGGCGGCCGACACCAATCCGACGGCGACGACGCCGCCGAAGCCCACCAATCAGAAGAAGCCGCCGCGCGGTCGCCAGGGCGCAGCCCAGCAGACCAATTCGCCGCCGGTCGTGCAGCGCTAAAGCGCGATGCGATCATCGCGCTTTAGCTTCTTGTTTGGGCATGATCTTTCGGAAGACTGCTTCACAGGTCTCCGGATCATGTTCTAGCTCTGCGTTTCCCGAAGGTGGACGTAATTCCACTTTCACGGAATCCGTTTTAAGGTCGTAATCGCCGCCCACGAGTCTCGAAGGCTCCGGGTTGGTCCCATATCCTTCTGTTGGAGAGTTTCACGCGATGGCGCTGTCGAGCATGACTGGCTTTGCCCGGAGCCATGGCGCAAGCGGTCCCTATACGTTCGAGTGGGAGCTGAAATCGGTCAACGCCAAGGGCTTTGACCTGCGCTTGCGGCTGCCGCCGGGCTGGGACGAACTGGAAGCCTTGGCCAAAAAGCGCGCCGGCGAACTGCTGTCGCGCGGCACGGTCTACGCCAATCTCACCGTCAAGCGCACCGATGCGGCGCAGGCGATCCGCATCAACGAGGACGTGCTCGCCGCCGTCGTGAAGGTCGCAGGCACGCTGGCGCAGCGGATCGACGCGGTGGCGCCGAGCATCGACGGCCTGCTCGGCATCAAGGGCGTCATCGAGGTGGTCGAGCCCGAGAGCAACGAGGACGAGGACAAGGCGGCGCGCGAGGCGGCGGCGAAGGCCTTCGAGCAGGCGCTCGGCAGCCTCGTCGAGATGCGCCGCCGCGAGGGCGATGCGCTGGGCCAGATCCTGATGCAGCGGATGGATGAGATCGAGAAGCTCGCCAAGCGCGCCGAGACGGCACCCGGCCGCAAGCCCGAGGCGATCAAGGCCCGGCTCGCCGAGCAGATCGCAGCGCTGCTGGAGACCTCCGATCGCTTCGATGCCGACCGGCTGAGCCAGGAGGCGATCCTGATCGCCACCAAGGCCGATATCCGCGAGGAGCTCGACCGCATCGCCTCCCACATCGGCCAGGCGCGCGAGATGATCGGCAAGGGTGGCCCGGTGGGGCGGCGGCTCGACTTCCTCGCCCAGGAGTTCAATCGCGAGGTCAACACCTGCTGCTCGAAGTCGAACGACGTCGAGCTGACCAATACCGGGCTCGAGATGAAGAACGTGGTCGAGCAGTTCCGCGAACAGGTCCAGAATCTGGAGTGAATGATGACGGCGCAGGGTTTTGACGGCGTTGAGCGGCGCGGACTGATGTTCGTCCTGTCGTCGCCCTCGGGCGCCGGCAAGACGACGCTGTCGCGCATGCTGCTTGAACGCGAGCCGGGCCTGAAGATGTCGGTGTCGGCGACGACGCGCCCGAAGCGGCCGGGCGAGGTCGAGGGCCGCGACTATTTTTTCGTCGACAAGAAGAAATTCGAGAACATGGTCGAGCAGGGTGAACTGCTCGAATGGGCGACCGTGTTCGACAATCTCTACGGCACGCCGCGCGCTCCGGTGGAGGCGGCGCTATCGGTCGGACAGGATGTGCTGTTCGACATCGACTGGCAGGGCACCCAACAGCTTCACCAGAAAGCCAGCGTCGACGTCGTGCGGGTGTTCATCCTGCCGCCGTCGGCCGCCGATCTCGAGAAGCGATTGCATACGCGGGCGCAGGATTCGGAAGAGGTCATCCGCGGACGGATGAACCGCGCCAGTCATGAGTTGAGCCACTGGGCGGAATACGACTACATCGTCGTCAACCAGAACGTCGACCACGCCTTTGCCGAGGTGCAGTCGATCCTAAAAGCCGAGCGTCTGAAGCGTGAGCGCCGCACCGGCCTCACCGAATTCGTGCGTGGCCTGCAGCGTCAGCTCGAGAAATAGCCCTTGCGATCGTGATGCGATCGCAAGGGATCGCATCACGTGTCATTCCCTTATTCCAGAACGAGCACTAGTTCGTCGCGCTGCGCGCCAGCCGCTGCAGCATCGCCGCGATCTGCTTGTTGTCTTGCTCGGTCTGCCCGGGATCACGTGCCGCCTCACGGCGAGCAACCGGCGTCTCGGCGCGGCGCGGAACGGAGGTCTCCGCACGGCGCGGTGCTGCCTCTGACAGACGCAGCGGACGGTCACGGCCGACGACGGACATCGGCGGGGCCGGCTCGGTGTGGAGTGAATCCCAGGGCGCACGCCACTCGTCGCTGATCTGGTAGGGCGGCGTCCGCGTGCGGGTCAGGCGGAACACCAGCGCGCTGACGAGGCCAGCGAGCGCCAGGGCGCCGACCATCACGATCAGCAGCATTTGCGTGGAGGACGATGACTTCTCGGCGGACGCCTCGGCCGTGGCGGGAGCGGCCGGTGCTGGCGCGGCCGCTTGTTGCGGCGTCGTGTCGGCCTGCGCGACCACGGTCGGCTGATCTGCCGCGTGCCGGGTGCCGTTGGTTCCGGCCATGCTCGATGCATCCAGCCACCTGGCGTTCACCTCCGACGGCTGGGCGTTGGCGCCGGCAGGCGCCGCCGTCGCGGCAGGATCGGCCGGCGCTGCCACGCCGCTGGCCTGTGCTGCATCGGGGCTTGCCACCGGCGCGGCTGTGGCCTGCGGCGAGGGCCACTCGGCATGGGCATTGGCGACTGATTTGCGCATCGCGGGCGGCGGCACCACGGTCGCCGGCTGGCTCTGTGGCGGCGTCGCGTCGGCGGTCGCGGTGTCCGGCGCGGCTGCCGCAGGCTGTTGCTGCGCGGTGGCGGGCTTGGCGACAACCTTGTTCCTGGCGTCACCGAGATACCAGCACTTCTTCTGGGTGCTGCGGTCGAGGTGATAGAACCAGTGGCTGCCCGCCGGCGCGGTTCCCTTCGGCGCGGCCTGACAGGTGTCCGCCGTCTTGGCATCCGCCGTGGTGGTGCTCGCAGTATTGGCGGCGGTCTGCGCCATGGCGCCGAAGCTGGCGCCCCCCAAGATGCTCGCGGCAAGCGCCGCAGCGAATTTCGCTGAACGATTTGACATACACGTCCCCGGTATTTCTTTTTTTACGCAAACGCTGGTGAAACCAATCTCGGCAAAGAGTTGGGTCGCAATGCGCCGCAAATCCGGAACGGGTAGGGCTTAATTGGGGCTCGCGGCGTGTCGCAATTGCGGCAAGCCGGAGGCCGAGGAACCGGCTTATTGGTTGCGCGCGGGGAACGACTAGTTGCTTTCGAGCACGTCGCTGAACAGCACGTAGCGCTGGCCGTTGAAGCGGACCAGACGCATTTGCTTGATCGGGCGCAGGTCGGTCGGCGAAGTCCGCAGGCGGATGCCGGGCAGCAGCAGCGGCAACTCCATATCGAGATGGGAAGCCTGCTTCATGACGTTCTCGCGCGTCAGGTCGTTGCCGCACTGCTTGAGGATCTGCACCACGGCGTAGCCGATGTTGTAGCCGTAGGGTGCGTAGTAGTCGCTCTTGTCGACATGCGGGTTGTACTTGTCCATCCAGACGTTCCAGGCCTGCATGGCCGGATCGTCCTTCCACTGCGGATCGGCAGGGTCTTTCTGGTAGGCCGCGGAGATCACGCCCTTGGCGGCCTCGAAGCCCGCAGGACGGATCGCGCCCGCGATCGAGGAGCCGATGCTGGAGAGGAATTCCTGCGGGTGCCAGTCGATGTCGTAGGCCTTGCGGATCGCCTGCGCCGCGAATTTCGGCACCGCCGCGATGAACAGCACGTTGGCGCCCGCGGCCTTCAGCGACACGATCTGCGAATCCACGGTGGGATCGCTGGTGTTGTAGGCCTGCTGCGACACGATCATCGTCGCAGCCTTTTCGCCAAGCCCGCGCTTGAAGCCGAGGATGTAGTCGCGACCCAGATCGTCGTTCTGCGCGAGGATGCCGATCCTGGCGTCCGGCAGCGTCGACAGGATGTACCTGGCGTAGATCTCGCCCTCGGACGCGTAATGCGGCGTCCAGCTCATTGTCCACGGATAATGCTCGGGATCGTTGAAGATCGTAGCTCCTGATCCGACGAAGAGATGCGGCACCTGCTTCTGGTTGATGTATTTCACCACCGCCATGTTGGGCGCGGTGCCGACCGGGTTGACGAGGAACAGCACCTCGTCGCTCTCGATCAGGCGGCGGATCTGCTCGACCGTCTTCGGCGGGCTGTAGGCATCGTCGAGGCTGATGAAGTTGATCTTGCGGCCGTTGACGCCGCCATGATCGTTGATCATCGCGAAATAGGCGGTGATCGAGACCGCGCCGGCCGAATAGGCCGACGCCGGACCGCTATAGGGTGTCGTGGTGCCGATCTTGATGTCGCTGTCGGTGACGCCGGGCCCGTAGTGCTTTTGCGCAAGGGCTGGCGTCACGGCAAGGGCGAACGCGAGCGCCGCCCATGCCCGGATCGTCGAACGTTTCCTTCGCATTCGCGTCCTCCCCCATTTTGGTCGGGCGAGGCCGGCAGGACGTTCTTGCTAGTTCTTCAGTACGATACGTCCCACGACCTTGCCGGCCCGCAATTCATCGATCCATTTCTGGACGTCGGCCATCGGCTCTTCCTTCATCGGCGTCGGCTTGATCTTGCCGGCGCGGGCGAGCGCCATCAACTCCTGGCCTTCGGCGAGCGTGCCGACCATGAAGCCTTCGATGGTCATGCGCTTGTAGACCCACTGCACCATCGGCAGCGTGAACTGGCCGCCCATCAGGCCGGACACCACGATCTTGCCGCCGCGTGCGACCGTCGAGACCGCAAACGCCATCGACTTCTCGTTGCCGGCAAAGTCGACGACGCCGTCGAAGCCGCCGTCGCTCTCCTTCAGCATGCGCTTGACGACGTCGGGCTCAGCGGGATCGTAGGCGGACGCCGCACCGTTCTTCAGCGCGGTCTCGCGCGCCGCCGGACTGAGATCGGCAACCCTGATCGGCTGCTTGAACATCGCCTGCGCGAACGACAGGCCCATCATGCCGACGCCGCCGAGGCCGATCAGCAGCAGATTGCGCTGGCGCGGACGATCGACCAGGCGCTTCAGCGCGCCATAGGCGGTGACGCCGGAGCACATCAGCGTGGCTGCCTGGTTGACCGGCAGCGGATCGTAATCGAGCAGGTATTTTGCGTCGGGCACCAGCACGTGCGTCGCGAAGCCGCCGTCGATCGAGACGCCGAGAAAGCGCTGCTTGACGCAGAGATTCTCGTCGCCGGCGAGACAGTCGCGGCACTGGCCGCAGCCGATCCAGGGGAAGACGGCCTTCTTGGCTCCGACCAGATCCTTCGGCGCATCGGGACCGACCTCGTCGACCACGCCTGCGATCTCATGGCCGAGCGTGAAGGGCAGGGTCATGCCGCGGGTGGTGTCGAGCTTCTTGCCGCCGCCGAGATCGGCGTAGCCGTCCTGGATGTGGAGATCGGAATGGCATAGGCCGCAGCGTTCGATGCGCACCAGCACTTCGCGCCCCTGGGGCTTCGGCGTGTCGACGATGGTTTCGCACAGCGGTGCATCGAATTTGACGAGGGATTGGCGAACCATACGCGCCATTACGTTTTCTCCTGTTGTTCTATTTTGTGGACCGTATATCGGCCAATTCCCTCGCCATGGCAACAAAGCCCGAAACCGGAATGGTTTCAGCCCGGCGTGTCGCGTCGA
>NZ_JASGSR010000203.1:0-8748 GCF_040446015.1 Bradyrhizobium sp. INPA03-11B | reverse complement strand
CGGAGGCGACGTAATTTTCCGGGAAGACCGAGATCTTCGGCTCGGTCTCGTTGATGTCCTTCAGGATGTCTGGTGGCGGCGCCTCGTAGTTCAGGCGAACTCCGGTTTCGGCGCTGGCGACGATCTTGCCGTCCTTGTCCATCAGCACCGCGACCGGCAAATTGCGGGACTCGGCGCCGGCCGTCATCAGCTGCAGGAACGTCATGCGGTCCTGGTCGTAGAGCGGCCGCGCATGGGCAAGGTCGTTGGCCATCGCCAGCGTGTCGCCGTTGATGAGCTGGGCGTGCTCCTGCATGTAGGCGCTGGCGATCGTCAGGGAGTTCTGGATCACCTGCTTGGTGGGGCCCGAGAACAGCCGGTCGAGGCCGCGCTCGATGGTGACATTGGCGACGATCGACACCAGCACGGCGGGCAGCACCGCGATCACCGAGAACAGGCCGACGATCTGGACGTGCAGCCGTGCCGCCGCCCGGCCCCGCCGCCTCGCCTGCACCATCTGCCAGACTTCCCGGACGATGATCCCGACCAGGAGCAGGATCGTGCCGGCGTTGATCATCAGGAATGAGCGGACCACCTCGGAGGTCGGCTCGATCGGGGTCAGGCCGGTCAGGACCACGAAGGTCAGGAAGGCGGACAGCAGCGCGATGGCCACGGCGAACGGCGCCAGCCAGCGGCGCAGCGGAAAGCCCCGCGCCTCTGCATGGGGCTCGGCCGGCGGCGCGTGTAACATTGAAGCGGTTGTCTCTGCGCTGGTCATACCGGCAATTGAGCTGAGTGCGATCGCCCGCGGGAATTGCGAACTGATGCAATCATATCACAATGTTGCCGAATTGCGACATTTCCGCGGCGCAAACCACAGTGCGGCGCCGTGTCCTCAAAACCATTTGTGACTACTCAATAACGGTGACTGAACCGCCCGAACTCACTGGAAGCTTCGGGTCTGATCAAATCAGAACCGAAGCTCTAGCCCTTTGTTCCAGCGCGTTTTCCTCACGCGAATCGGCGCCCGCTTTGCGCGAAAACGCCCTATCCGCCGCTCCGGTAGACCTGGATATCCAGGTCGCGGATCTTCTTGCGCAGCGTATTGCGGTTCAATCCGAGCAGGTCGGCGGCCCGGATCTGGTTGCCGCGGGTCGCCGCCAGCGCGGCGGTCAACAGCGGGATCTCGATCTCCTTGAGGATCCGGTGGTAGAGGCCGGGCGGCGGCACGCCATTCGGGAAGCCGGAGAAATGCGAGGACAAATAGGCCTCGACCGCACCGCCGAGATTGTCGACGCCGACGGTCGCGGTGCTGCCGGAGGTGACCGCGGGCGGCGCCAGCTCACCATCGATCACCGACGACGTGATGACGTCCTGCGGATAGAGCGCGGCGAGCCGGCGGGCGAGGTTTTCCAGCTCGCGGACGTTGCCCGGCCAGCGGTGCTGCTTGAGCCGCTCCAGCGCCTGGGCGTCGAGCTTCTTCGGCGGCAGGCCGTCCTTCTCGGCGAGCGAGAAGAAGTGCCGGATCAGGTCGGGCAGATCCTCGATGCGCTCGCGCAGCGGCGGCAGCCGCAGCGGCACCACGTTGAGGCGGAAGAACAGATCCTCGCGGAACAGGCCCTGCTGGATCAGGATGCGCAGGTCCTTGTTGGAGGCCGCGACGATGCGCACGTCGGTCTTGATCGGGGTGCGGCCGCCGACGGTGGTGTATTCGCCCTGCTGCAGCACGCGGAGCAGACGGGTCTGCGCCTCCATCGGCATATCGCCGATCTCGTCGAGGAACAGTGTGCCGCCCTCGGCCTGCTCGAAGCGGCCGGAGGCGCGGGTGTTGGCGCCGGTGAACGCGCCGCGCTCGTGACCGAACAATTCGGATTCGATCAGGTCGCGCGGGATCGCCGCCATATTGACCGCGACGAACGGGCCGTTGCGGCGCCGGCCGTAGTCGTGCAGCGCGCGGGCGACCAGCTCCTTGCCGGTGCCGGACTCGCCGGAGATCATCACGGTGAGATCGGTCTGCATCAGCCGCGCCAGCACGCGGTAGATTTCCTGCATCGCCGGCGAGCGGCCGACCAGCGGGATCGAGTCGAACTCGCCGTCATCGGCCGGGCTGGAGACCCGCTCCTTCGGCTCGGCCAGCGCGCGGCCGACGATGGTGATCAGCTCCTTCAGGTCGAACGGCTTCGGCAGATATTCGTAGGCGCCGCGCTCGGAGGCGCGGATCGCGGTCATGAAGGTGTTCTGCGCGCTCATCACGATGACCGGCAGGTTCGGCCGCATCTTCTTGATCCGCGGCAACAGATCGAACGCGTTCTCGTCCGGCATCACCACGTCGGTGATGACGAGATCGCCCTCGCCCTGGCTGACCCAGCGCCACAGCGTGGCGGCGTTGCCGGTCAGGCGCACCTCATAGCCGGCGCGCGACAGCGCCTGGTTCAGGACGGTCCGGATGGCTGTGTCGTCGTCAGCGACAAGTATGCTACCTGCAGGCATTGGTGTTCCTCATCGTGCGTCCTGAGAGGCAGGCGAGGACGTACCCGGAACGTCATCGCGGTTGCTATGGTCGTGTTGCTTGGCGGCGCTGTACATCGGCATCAGCACCCGGAACGTGGTCTTGCGCGGCTGCGACTCGCATTCGATGATGCCGCCGTGATCACCGACAATCTTGGCGACCAGCGCGAGGCCGAGCCCGCTGCCGGTCTGCTTAGTGGTGACGAAGGGATCGAACAGGTTCGGCAGCAGGTCTTCCGGGACGCCCGAGCCATTGTCCTTGACGCAGAATTCCAGCGGTAGCGAAACCCGCGACTTCTTGCCGGGCACCGACAGCCGCACGCCCGGCCGGAACGCCGTGGTGAGGTGTATCTCCGCATCGGTGCCGAGATCGGCGACCGCTTCGGCCGCGTTCTTCACCAGATTGAGGAACACCTGGATCAGCTGGTCCTGGTTGGCGAGCACCGGCGGCAGCGACGGATCGTAATCTTCGATGAAGCGGACGTTGCGGGCAAAGCCGGACTGCGCGAGCCGCTTCACGTGGTCGAGCACGGAATGGATGTTGACCGGACCTCGCGCCACCGGACGGTCGTCGCCGAACACCTCCATGCGATCGACCAGCGTCACGATGCGGTCCGCCTCGTCGCAGATCAGCCGCGTCAGCAGCCGGTCCTCGGAGGACGCCTGCTGCTCGAGGAGCTGCGCCGCGCCGCGGATGCCGGACAGCGGATTCTTGATCTCATGGGCGAGCATCGCGGCCAGCGCAATCACCGAGCGCGCCGCGCTGCGATGGGTGAGCTGGCGGTCCATCTTGTCGGCGATGGTGCGCTCCTGCAGCATCACCACGATGTGGCCGGGCCGCTCGGTCAGCGGCGCGACGTGCAGATCGACCTGGCGATCGCCGCCGATCCGCGGCGTGCCGAGATCGACCTTGTATTCGTTGACCGGCGAGCCGCTCGCGCGCACCTGCTCGATCAGCGCCAGCAGCGGGCTGCCGAACGGCACCAGCTCCTTCAGCGACTGCCGGCGCAGGAACTGGGTCGAGATCTCGAAGAAGGATTCGGCGGCGATGTTGGCATCGACGATCCGGCCGTCGGGTGCGACCAGCAGCACCGGATTGGGCAGCGCGTTGAGGATGGCCTCACCGTCGGTCGGCACGGGCCGGCGGAATTCCATGGCTGACGTCATGCGGCAGCACTCCAGGCAAAATCGTCGTAGGCGTCCTCGAGCGCGCGATGCACGCTGGACGGCTCCTCCGAGGTCAGGATCGCCTGCCGCCAGGTCTTCAAGGTTGCCGCCGGCGCGCAGCTATAGGCCGCGGCGGTCTCCAGCGCCCAGCCGAGATGCTTGCGCGCGTGCTTGAGCCCGATCCGCAGGCCATAGTGGCTGCAGACTTCATCATAGAGCGCGCGAACATGCCTGAGCTGTTCCGCGAGCGACGGCGCGACCTCGGCGACCCCGGTATCGAGCCGGCGGCCAATCTGGCCGGGGAGCCAAGGCTGGCCCTGCGCGCCGCGGCCGATCATGACGGCGTCGGCGCCCGACATCTCCAGTGCATCGACCGCCTTGTCGAACGAGGTGATGTCGCCGTTGACCACGACCGGGATCGTGACGGCGTCCTTGACCGCGCGCACCGCGCTCCAGTTCGCCTCGCCCTTGTAGAACTGGCAGCGGGTGCGGCCATGCACGGTGATCATCTGCACGCCAGCCGCCTCGGCGTGGCGGGCCAGTTCGGGAGCATTGAGCGAGCGGTCATCCCAGCCGAGCCGCATCTTCAGCGTCACCGGCACGTTGACCGCGGCGATGGTCGCATCGATCAGCGCGACCGCGTGGTCCAGGTCGCGCATCAGCGCCGAGCCGGACTGGCCGCCGGTGACGTGCCGTGCCGGGCAGCCCATATTGATGTCGATGATGTCGGCGCCGGCGCCCTCGGCAATCCGTGCGCCCTCCGCCATCCAGTGGGTCTCACAGCCGGCAAGCTGGACCACATGCGGCCCGATCCCGGCTGCCTCACAACGCAGCTTCGACATCGGCTTGCCGTTCACCAGATCGTCGCTGGCGGTCATCTCGGAGACCACCAGGCCGGCGCCCAAAGTGGCAGCGAGTCGCCGGAAGGGCGCGTCAGTGATGCCGGACATGGGCGCGAGGAGAACCCGGTTGGCGACAGCAATATCGCCTATCTTCAATGGGTTACGAGGAGTACTTTGCACGCCGGTCACAGCCGTCTCGTCGTTTTGCAGCCACGCCATTGCAGCTGACATCGTCTATTCTGCGCACAATTCTTGTGCAGTCAAGGCTCATGCCTACGGTTTAGACATTTCTATCACCGACGCAAGTGCACTGCAACAAAATCTGCTTTTCCCACAGTCAGCGGCAAACGCTCTGTTTTTGCGCAGCGGTCATGCTAAGGGCTGTGCGCGGCGGGCGATCCCGCCATCCCCCTCATCCCTGATTCGTCTGTCACTGGTTCAAAATGCCGAAGCCTGAGCGTACCGCAGCCATCCTTGTCGCAGCCGGTCGTGGACTGCGCGCCGGCGCAGGCGGTCCGAAGCAATACCGGACGATCGGCGGACAGACGGTGATCTATCGCGCCATGGAGGCGTTCTCCGGGCACCCTGACGTGTTTGCCGTGCAGCCGGTGGTCAATCCTGATGATGCGGCGCTGTTCAGCGCGGCCGTGGCCGACCTGCGTCATCAGCCGCCGACATCAGGCGGCGCAACCCGGCAGGCCTCGGTCCACGCCGGGCTTGAGGCGCTCGCCGGCGAGAAGCCCGACATCGTGCTGATCCACGATGCAGCACGCCCTTTCGTCACCGCAGCGGTGATCTCGCGCGCAATCGCCGCGGCCGGCCGGACCGGTGCAGCGATCCCGGTGATTCCCGTCACCGACACGATCAAGCTCACCGGCGATACCGGCGACGTCGAGGCGACGCCGGAGCGCGCGCGCCTGCGGATCGCGCAGACGCCACAGGCATTTCGTTTCGACGTAATATTGGAGGCGCATCGTCGCGCTGCGCGCGAGGGCCGCAGCGATTTCACCGATGATGCCGCGCTTGCTGAATGGGCGGGATTGACCGTTGCGACGTTTGAAGGCGATGCTGCCAACATGAAACTCACCACACCCGAAGACTTCGTGCGCGAGGAAGCGCGGCTCGCAAGCCAGCTCGGCGACATCAGGACCGGCACCGGCTACGACGTGCATGCCTTTGGTGACGGCGACCATGTCATGATCTGCGGCGTGCGCGTGTCGCACACCAAGGGATTCCTGGCCCACTCCGACGGCGATGTCGGGCTGCATGCGCTGGTCGACGCCATCCTCGGCGCACTGGCCGACGGCGACATCGGCTCGCATTTCCCGCCGAGCGATGCCAAGTGGAAGGGCGCCTCCTCCGACCAGTTCCTGAAATATGCCGTCGAGCGTGTTACCGCGCGCGGCGGACGGATCGCCAATCTCGAAGTGACCATGATCTGCGAGCGGCCGAAGATCGGTCCGCTGCGCGACATCATGCGGGCGAAGATCGCGGAGATCTCCGGCGTCCACATCTCGCGCGTGGCGGTCAAGGCCACCACCAGCGAGCGACTCGGCTTCACCGGCCGCGAGGAAGGCATCGCAGCAACCGCGAGCGCGACGATCCGTCTTCCCTGGGACGACAAGAGCTGGAGTGCCTGACATGGGCGGCAGCGACGCTCGTGCCCTCTCCCGCTCGCTGCTCGACCTGTGCCGGATGCGCAAGCTGACCATCGCGACCGCCGAATCCTGCACCGGTGGCCTGGTCGCGGGCGCGCTTACCGACATCCCCGGCTCGTCCGACGTTATCGACCGCGGCTTCGTCACCTATTCGAACGAGGCCAAGCGGGTGATGCTCGGCGTCAAGGCGGCGACGCTGGAGACGTTCGGCGCGGTCAGCAAGGAAACCGCGACAGCGATGGCGATCGGCGCGCTGGAAAAGGCCGGCGTCGACCTCGCGGTCTCGATCACCGGCATCGCGGGCCCTGGCGGCGCGACCCCGGGCAAGCCGGTGGGCCTCGTGCATTTTGCCGTTGCCGCGCGCGACGGCCGCATCCTGCATCGCGAGCAGCGATTTGGCGCGATCGGGCGCAGCACGGTGCGGCAACGTTCGGTGGTCGAAGCGCTGCGCATGTTGATGGAGCTTGCGCGCCCGCCGCAGGCCGCCAAGCCGCGCCGTGAGACTGCCAGCCGGTTACGCCCACGTGTAGCCCGTTCGCCGCGGAGCCACGCCGCGAAACGTCGGCGGCCGCCGCGCGGTTAGACCCACCCAAGTCGAGCCGCACGAGCGACGACCCCGCGATACCTTCGAGTCGACTGCGACCCAGTGCCGCCCACCTCTGGTGGAACGTTGACGTCGCCTCGCCGTTTTCTCCTGATCCAACTCTGCTGTTTCAACTGTTCTTCGAACAGCAAAATCCCACAACAAGGAGAAAATGATGAAGTTGGGAACTTTGGTCGTGGCCGCAATCACCGCTGGCGCTATGACGCTGTCGACTGTTGTCCCTTCGTTTGCCGCGCCGCTCGCGCCCGCCGCCCGCTTGCAGGACCAGCCTACCTCCGTTGAGCATGTGCAGTATCGCCACTGGCATGGCGGCCCGCGTTACGGCCATCGGGGTGGATACGGCTACCGCGGCGGATATCACCACCACCACGGTGGCGGAAACGGCGCTGCGGTCATCGGCGGGCTTGCGGCCGGCGCGATCATCGGCGGCGCCATCGCGGCGAGCCAGGCGAAAGCCAACAACGACGCCTATTGCTCGCAGCGTTTCCGCACCTACGACCCGGCTTCCGGCACCTACATCGCGTCCGGCGGCGTGCGGCGTTCCTGCCCGTGATTAAGCATCTGGGCATCGCACGCAGACCGCTGCGATGCCCTTTCTCCTTCCACGTCATTGCGAGGAGCTCGCGACAAAACTGCAAAGCAATTTTGCGCTGAAGCGACGAAGCAATCCATGCCACCGCCGGCGTGGTGAGATGGATTGCTTCGTCGCTATCGCAATGACGGATGGAGTTACGAAACGGCCGGCTTGCCGTAGACTTGGTCCGCGCGCTTCTCGAACGCGTGGGCGAACCGCCCGAATGCGGCGTCGAACATCGAGCCCATCAGCATCGCCAGCATCCGGCTCTTGAATTCGTAATTCAGGAAGAAGCCGACATCGCATTCGGTCTCCGACTTCGGCTCGAAGCTCCAGCGATTCTCCAGATTGCTGAACGGGCCGCGGAGATATTCGACCAGGATCTTCAGGTTGGGTCGATCGAGCGTCACCTTGCTGGTGAAGGTTTCCCGCACCAGCTTGAAGGAGACCGTCATGTCGGCGACGACGACCTCGGTGCCGTCGTCCTTCGGCGTGCGCTGACGGATCTTGAGCGCCTGGCACAGCGGCACGAACTCCGGATACCGCTCGACGTCGGCGACCAGATCGAACATTTGAGGCGCGGTGTGGCGAACCCGACGCTTGCTGGAGAATCGTGGCATCAGTGGATACTCGCACGGTTTGGCTGGAGTGCGAGGTTGTTCAGATAGCCGTCGGCCTGCGCTCGATCGGTAAAGCAGACCAGCGATTGATCGGCACGCAATCCCTCGAAATATTCGATCAGCTTCGGCCGCTGCTGCCGGCGATAGGTCCAGACGTAGCGGAAGAATTCCAGATCGATCTTCTCCGGGCAGCCTTCCGCCATCTCCGGCCGCACCTGGCCATAGCTCGCGGCAATACGCCCGAGGATTCCGAGCATGCAGGTCGATCGGGGCAGGTCGAACCAGATGATCGTATCGGAGAGTTCTCTGCGTAACGCACCCGCACCACTCTTGGTGTAGTTCCCATCCATGATCCAGCGCGGCTCTCGCGCCGCTGCGGTCATGCGGCGGTTGAATTCGTCCTTGTCGGACTCGACCCAGCCCGGCTTCCAGAACAGCGCGTCGATCGACACGGTTGGGATGCCTGTCAGGGCGGACAGCCGCCGCGCAAAGGTCGACTTGCCGGATCCCGACGATCCCATCACCAGAACGCGCTGCATTGGTCCCGTCCAAGGTTCGGTCAAGGTTCGGTCGAGGCTCGATCAGGGCTCGATCCGGCAACGGCGCATGATGGCGCCGGCTTCCCGCTCTCTATCAAAATCTAGCGGCCGCGTGCCGTGCGTGCCGCCTGCAGTTTCGCAAAATCCTCGCCGGCATGATGCGACGAGCGTGTCAGCGGACTCGCCGACACCATCAGAAAACCCTTGGTATAAGCAACGCGCTCGTAGCCCGCGAATTCGTCAGGAGTCACGTAGCG
>NZ_JASGSR010000202.1:0-9024 GCF_040446015.1 Bradyrhizobium sp. INPA03-11B | reverse complement strand
AAGAACCAGGTAGGGAGCGGATCAAGGGTCCGGGTGCTCGCCAACGATGCTGTCTCAGGGGGAATAGATATTGATTCGTGCGAAGAAGTTGCTGGATTCGAAGATCAGATACTCTCCAGTCTGATCTGGAAGGCTCCAGGCGACCACGCCTTAGGAAAAACGCAGTACGCAAGCCGGTACGAGAATATTCAGCGGATTGTACGAGGACATGCAACCAAGGCCGGCCTTTCTGAATGCCACTAGACATTTGGCAGGGCATCTAGCGGGCAGCGCGACGTCTCACTGGCCAATCATATTACAACCATCGTAGCCTCTAGGCGCCCTTCGGTTCAGGTTTTCGCACAACGAGTTGGCGTTCGTCTTCGTTCCTGATGCGCACCTCCATCCTGGGCTTCCGATTTGCGCGTAACATGCGGACGGAGATTCAAGCGGTCAAAGCCTCATCCAGATTTCAGCGGAACTGCGGGCCTCGGGTCTTAGGCAAGCCAACCGCGCACCATCTGCGCGCAAGGCCGAATACGCAACAAGCATCGGGCTAAAATCCGTACCTTCCCGCAGGGCGTTCGACTAGCACCCGAGCCAAACCGAAGCGAGGTTTCCAATCGCGACCAAAAATCTCACCCCCAGCCCGGCTCAACCTTCACACTGCTAATAATCGAGAAGAGACCTTCAGCGCCACCCCGTGTCGCATCGAGAGCATCCGCGGCATCCTCCGCCCATGCCATCCAATCTGCGAGGGTCTTTCCACCCAATTCCGCCTCACTCGACAGGGGCTTCGATCTGATGGCCGCGAGAAACTCACGAATCTGACCCGCAGTGGTCCAGTTACGAGCGAGTTCGCCAAGCCTTTCGCGACGCTTCTGCTCCTGTTTTGCGAGGCGTTCTTTCTCAGCCCTCTGGGCAGCCTCCTGCCGCCATCGTTCCCGATCCTGCTCCTGCTCGAGGTGCCATGCTTTCAGAATCCGAGCTCCCTCAAACAGGCGGTCGACAATCTTGGGCAATTGACCTTCCAATGGATTGCTGGCGGTTTCGCGCCACTCCTCATGATGCGGGCCTCGAAGGTAGGTCCGGATAGCAAAGACCAGCTTGCCGGTGCCAACGAGCTCCTGCGAGAGATAGGAGCTCCGCGAGTCCTGGGGCGATACTCTCACCTGCCGGTTCTTCTCGCGAACCTGAAAGTCAATATTTTCTCCATCTATCGTCACGCGCAGCAGGCCTTTTTCCGTTTCTGACAGCTTTGCCCCCTTCCCTTCGAGAGCCCGAAACAACGCTTCAAGGATCGCGTGGCGCCGGTGATCGATCGCGGACAATGGAGCGGGTGCCATCCTGATCCGCCAGGCATCCCGGCTCGCCGCAGCCTCCCGGCGACGACGCTCGTGATCGGCAATCCAGCCCGCGATAATTGGATGCGGTCTCGCAGGTCGTTCCTTCACAACGACCGAGGTGTCAGCAGCATGCCCGGCTGACTTCGATGGCTCCGCGGTCGCATCAGTTGTCCGGGCCACGGTGCGCCGCACGCGCGCCTTCGATGGCTCGATGTTGATAGGCTGCTCATCTGTATCCGGCGGAAGCGGATCAAGCGCCACCGCCTGTCCCAGGGATACCCGGGTCCAGTACCCGGAGCCGGGATAAGGCACGTTATGATTTCTGCAAATCTCTGCCAAAGCTGTCGGTGAAATCCCCAGGCCCGGCGCAACCTTGCTCAACGGCGATTTCGAGACGAGTTCGTAAAGTTCGTGGCGACTGATCCGCATGATTGCCTTGCTTGCTGATGGCTCGATGTCAAATCCGGAGTTGCATGCTGGGGCGAATGATATCCATGGTACCTTCCCTAAAAAGGGTCACAAGGACCGCGACGACAAGGGGAGAAGAACAACACGTGCGTACCGTTTCGCGTGAAGAGCTCTATCAACAGGTCTGGTCGCAACCCATGACCAAAGTGGCAGCAGAATATGGCGTCACAGGAACCGCCCTCAAGAAGACCTGCATACGTCACAGGATTCCGACTCCTGATCGCGGATACTGGGCAAAGCTTCAACATGGCAAACCCGTCCGGAAAGTATCGCTGCCAAAACTGGCTGACACAAAGCTTGATCGAATCCGCATCTCAGGGACAGCAGCCGAACGTCTGCCGGAACAGGTCCGAAAGGCCGGCACAGAAGCGCGCGAGCGGCTGGAACAGCTGGTGACACCTGAATCTGTTGCGACGGCTTCAACTGAGTCCAGCCTTGCGGAGCCCTCGATCCTTGGCGCCACCCGTCGCGCAGCCTCCAGGGCTCGTCCCGACAACCAGGGGTTCGTCATCGTCCAGGGTCGCGGGATCGTTCCCTTGAAGATCGCGCCAAGCTCGCGCGACCGTACCCTGCAGGTTCTGAGCCGACTCTTTGCCCTTGCAGGGACCGAAGGGTACCGGCCGGCGATCAGCGACGACGGCTTGAATCTCGTTGCGGAGAATGTGTCGATCAAATTTGGAGTTGAGGAACCGCCGAAGAAGACGCCGCACGAACCGACTGCGTCCGAACTGAAGCGCAGGGATGACAATCTTCGCTGGGGCCTCTCGAGGCCCCCATGGCCAAAGTATGGCTATTCCCCTTCGGGGCGACTGGCCATTGTCATTCACGTCAATACCTGGTCCGGGCTCCGCCGCACATATTCGGATGGCAAGAGCCGCCCGATTGAAGCCATGTTGCCCGAGGTTGTGGCAGGCCTGGCCGAACATGCTGCACTCCTCACCGAGCGCCGGCGCGCTGACGAGGAGCGCGAACGTCAGCGAAGGTATGCGGAAAGCCGCCGCCAACGTGAAGAAGCATTCGGTGCACGCGAAAAGCGTCGCATGGAATTCGTCGACGCGATCCATGAACAGCTAATTCTGCGATCAAAGCTGTCCGCCGTCCTTGCCCATCTCGAGAGCGTCACCGGGGACGAGACGAACCGCGCGGAACATATCTCGGCCTGGTTACGCCGGCGTATTCAGCAGATCGACGCTCTTGTGAGCCCGGACTTTCTCGACCTTTCAGCGCGATCGGCGAAGCTCGAATTTCGGGAAACGGCGTCCGGGGTCAACGCGGAAGATACTCATGAAGCCTTTCGCTATCATCCCGCCGCAGGCCTGCAATTCTGGTCGATCGACGAAGGAAAAGAACTTGCGACATCAATGAGCGCGTTAGAATGGGCAAGCCTGGCTGGACTCATGCCGGGAGCGGAAAGCGATGACACCACCCCCGGGGAATAGTGCTTCGAGCAATTTTAACGCCGCACGCAACCGGATGCCTCCGGAGTCTGGCTTCCTGCAAATTTCAGGTTCGGTGAAAGATGAGCAGACAGCGATCACGCGATACCTCAAGCAGGTGCCTCCTTCGGTAGCCATGCACGAATAGTCCCGCCTGAGCGTCACGTCGAACGCGAGGTCTTTGTACCGCGATGCTTCCGTGCAACGGGGACTGCGGCGCCCTTACCCGCTCTGCTCCTTTCGAACTCATCCGGCTGCATCTCGAGGTGAAGCTGAAACAGTTGTGGAACTGCAAGAACCTCCGCGTACTGCACCGGCCGGTTCTTCCGGTCGAACATCAGACGCCGAAGCTCCAGAAGGGGGGCACCGATCTTGATATCCAGGCGTTGCGCGACGATCGGATCGGCCAGTGTCGCGCTGACCACTTGCTCTCCTCGCCAAACATTGACGCCAGCCCGTGCGAGCAGGTCGAAAAAGGGTTGTCGCTCAAGTTCCTTCGCCGACCACGTACGCCCCACATCCTCGGGCACATAGGTGACGATCTGCAGAACTGGCTGGCGATCCTTGGAGCGAACCCGGACTATGCGCTGGACAGTGGCCCCTTCAGAAAGGGACAACTGCTCCCGGATCAGCGGCACCGCCGGAACGAACTCAAATTCCAGAATGCGCGCCTGGGTCTCGACACCCGTCGCCCCCATGCTTTCAACGGCCGACCTCATCGGTATGCGCATCGACGAGCCCCGGAGTTCCCTGACGAAGGTCCCGCGGCCCGCGATTCGCTCGACGAACCCCTCAGTTTCCAACCTCTCCATGGCTTTAAGAATAGTGATGCGAGACACCTGGAAGAGCTCAATGAGCTTTTCCTCCGTCGGCAATTGCTCTCCCGGCGCGTGTCGCCCGGATATGATGGCCTCGGAGAGCAAGAGGTAGATCTGGTGCTGAAGCGATACTCCCGTACCACGTTCTACCTTACCGCGCGCCATGAAGAGCCCTCCGTCCGGCCGTAGCAATCAGGTACGCATCGCACATTCGCGCTGTCCAGGTCCCGAAGCAAAGACGGGTCGCGGAATCGCCTGCTCCATAATCGTGCTCCGATCCTGTCAACGTCAAAATGTCCTCCCGCCCACACCAGCCTTCCGTCTCTGTAGACACCACGACCGGACTTGGGTCTATAGAGACCGCTTTCATCGACCTGTTGATGAGCAGGCAGGGCCGCCCGGATGAGCACGTCAACCAACTCTTCGGCGAAGGTAGATCCAGGGACGTGTCCGGCTGTCGGCCCTCTGAAATGCGTCGATCTCGAGCTCCCGCCTTAAGGTGAGGCTAATGTCGTCGAGGCCCTGCAGCAGGGCCTGACGGCGGTTTTCGTCCAGGTTGAAGAAAAACACTCGGCCGGCCGCTGAGATGATGGACTTGTGCTCAAGGTCCACGGTCACCTGGGCGCACTCTGGCGCCAGGCGCATTTCCTCTGCCAGTGTTTCAATATCCGATTCGGGCAAGACAACCGGCAAGACTCCGTTCTGGAAGCAGTTGTTGAAGAATATCTCTCCGAAGGTCGGTGCCACGACACACCGGATCCCGATCCCCATGAGGGCCCAAACCGCGCCCTCGCGAGAACTGCCGCAGCCGAAGTTTGGACCAGCCAGCAGAATCGGACATCCTCGCCATGGCGGCTGGTTCAGAAGGAATTCCGGGTTTTCGACGCCACCGGACAAAAAGCGAAGCGCCTCGAAGCAAAAAGCGCCGAGCTCGTCGCGCTCCCTCGTGAGGAGGTGTTCGACACGGATAACAACGTCCGTATCCACATTCTGTCGCATAAAAGGAGCGGCCGGACCTCTCAGGGTTGTGAACTTCTGCACGTCTATGCTCCCAGCTTGCGGACATCAGTAATACGGCCGGTCACAGCTGCGGCTACCGCCATGGCGGGACTGGCCAGGTGGGTGCGCGCGTTCGGCCCCTGTCGACCTACGAAATTCCGGTTCGAAGTGGATACCGAACGCTGCCGCGCAGGCACGCGCTCGCCATTCGCGGCCACACACATTGAGCAACCGGGCTCGCGCCACTGAAAGCCGGCGTCGCGAAAGATGCGATCGAGCCCCTCCGCCTCGGCCGTCCGTTTGACGATCTCCGAACCTGGAACGACCCACGCCGTCACACCCCACGCCACCTTGCGGCCTTTCGCGATCGCAGCCGCCTCCCGCAAATCGGAGATGCGGCTGTTAGTGCACGAGCCGACAAATACCCAATCGACAGGAAGGCCCTCGATAGGCACGCCAGGCTGCAGGCCCATGTAGTCAAGTGCCTGCTCCATCGACTCCCGCCGCCCTGGTGGTGCATCCGCTGGATCAGGAATTCGCTCGGTGATCGAGATGACGTCCTGGGGACTTGTTCCCCAGGTCACCTGCGGTGAGATCGCGCTGACATCGATGAAATGATCTGCATCGAAAGCGGCATCGTCGTCCGTAGGCAAGGTCCGCCAGTGGGCTACCGCAGCATCCCAAAGGACGCCCTTCGGGGCGTACGGGCGATTGGCCAGGTAGCCGAATGTTGCGTCGTCCGGAGCAACCATGCCGATCTTCGCGCCCATTTCAATTGACAGGTTGCAGATCGTCATGCGGCCTTCGACCCCAAGCGCGCGAACAGCGCTTCCCGCGTACTCGATAGCGTGACCGGTTCCTGCCGCGGCACCAAGCCGCCCCACGAGATACAGAAAGTAATCCTTCGGTGTAACGGCTGCCTGGGGGATTCCCTCGAACCGAACACGCAAACGCTTCGGCTTCCGTTGCGGAAGGGTCTGGGTCGCGAGCACATGGTTCAGTTCGGTAGAGCCGATCCCGAAGGCAAGCGCGCCGAGCCCTCCATGCGTACAGGTATGACTGTCACCACAGACAATCGACGCGCCCGGTACCGTAAGCCCCATCTCGGGGCCCACGACGTGCACGATCCCCTGCCCCTCCATACCCAGGTCGAACAATTGAACGCCGGTCTCTGCCGTCCGTTGACGCAGGTCGCGAAGTAGCTTGCCACCAACAGGATTTGTCTCGCCGGTCCGACCCGGCGCGCTGGAAACTGCGTGATCGGGTGTAGCGAAGACAAGCTCCGGGTTGCGGACCTTGCACCCTTTGTCCGCGATGTAACCCAGGCCTCTCGCACCGTTTCCATCGTGGAGAAAATGTCGGTCAATGTGCAGCAGGTCGAAGCCGCCTCCGAGCTCCGTCACAACATGCTGCGCCCAGACTTTGTCGAGTAAGGTTGATCCAGGCACAAGTGCCCCCTTTTCTGTAGAATCTTGCAGTTCAGTTGATTTGGCTGGCGCAAGCGCGCCTCGCCGCTCAGGCATTCACCGCCCAGCGCCGTTCGAATTCCCAAACGTCGGGGAAGCCCATGAGTTGGTGGATCGTTCGATCATCGCCACCTGAGGGGTAAAGCGGCGCTTGCAAGCCGATGCTGGAGCCCTCGGACTTGAGGTGAAGGAGGGAATCGCGAATTGCCTCAGCGGCGGCCAGGAAGCCAAGCCCCGGGTAGATGGCGATCGAGTAGCCCCATGATTTCAGGGTTTCCGCAGACATGACAGGCGTTCGACCTGTCTGGGCCATATTGGCCAGCAATGGTTTGTCGATGCTGGCGCCGATCTTCTGGAGCTCGGCTTCACTTTCGGGGGATTCAACGAAGATAATGTCGGCCCCTGCCGCCGCATAGGCTTCCGCCCGACGAAGCGCTTCATCCAGACCAAGCGAAGTTCGTGCATCGGTGCGGGCGATGATGAGAGTGTCCTCTCGCCGACGCGCTTCCAGCGCGACCTTGATCTTCAGCACCATCTCTTCAGTGGAGACGATCCGTCGGCCGGGCGTGTGCCCACACTTCTTGGGCATCTCCTGATCCTCGATCTGGATGCCTTGAGCTCCTGCGTCTTCATAGCCGCGTACAGTGTGGCGCACATTGAGGAGACCGCCGTAGCCCGTATCGGCATCTGCAATGAGCGGAATGTTCGTACCTTCCGCCATGCGACGCACTCGATCCACCATATCGGTGTACGTGGCCAGACCGGCATCCGGCAATCCGAGATGCGACGCCGCAACTCCATACCCGGTCATATAGAGCGCTTCGAAACCGATCGAGTCTGCCACTTTCAGCGAAAGCATGTCGTACACACCAGGAGCAACAATCAGATCCTGCTTCTCAACCAGCGCCCTCAAGCGTCTTTTCCCTTCCACTCCTGAACCCTCCTTCGCGTTGAACCACATTGTTCTAATATCATATTAATATGATAAATTACAAGACGTGGAAAGAGCCCCGAGCTTGCTTTCAAAGCTCATTCACCGCGGAGCCAGGATGCTCTACGCAATTTCACAGAAATACCAGGTCCGCCACATGGCCGGACGTCAGCGCGCCTCGAAGAAAGTGAATTCGAACGTCGTGGTCAGGCGCGCAACCGGGAGCATTCGATGGATAGCGTCCACGCTCGCCAATTCAGTGTCGTCCGGCGCTCATCATCTGGCTCGCCAGACGGATCCGGTCGCCCTGATCCGTCTTGCAATCGGTCGACGCTCGATTGACTCGCTTTGCCTTGAATGAGCGAAAGGCCTCCGGTGGGCATGCCGGAGGCCCAACCCTGAAGGTCAAATCAGATTGTGAAGCCCTTCCTTTCTCCCTTTCGCCTCGACAAGCCTCACCAGTTGCGTTGAGCACGCAAGAGCATGGCAACGGTGTTCTGGTCCTTCATCTCGTATACCGCAGCTGGCTTGGCAACCGATGCGGCTGCAGGCGCGGTGATCGTGCCAGAGTACTTCTGGTCAAGGCGGGTGTAAGCCACCTCCGCCGAGAAGCTCAGATTTTTCACCGGTGTCCAGCGAGTGATCATACCGACCTGAGCGATATCGAAGTCGGGGTTACAGGTGCCGGCAGGAGCGAGCGCAGTCATTCCAGGACTGCTGCAGATTAGCGCCTTGGCCCCACCAGTGTAACGGACAGCTGCCAACGCACCATAGATACCCGTGCTCCAATAGGGATCCCAATTGTGATTGTAGCCGCCGCGGAAGCCGTAGGTTGTGGTCAGTTCAAGACCTGTGCCGGAGGCCGCTGTAGCACCGGAGTAGATGGCGTCTGATACGCCGGCAATTCCGACGCTCTGGTACACGCCGGCAAGGCCGGCGCCACCATACATTGCCCACGCCGACGGGATGTTTTCCTGGATATTGTAGCGGCTGGCACCGTTAGTGTAGACGGCCTGCACGTTGATCGAGTCACCCGGGCCGGTTGGAATATGATTGATCGACAGGGCCAGCTGACCGGCCCAACCCCATCTGTCCGGCGCATGGCCAGTCGCCTCGGTAGCGCCGTAATAGGCGGTGTGGTTATCATGCGCAGCGAGCGAGGCCTGGAACAGCCCCCAGGCCTGGTCGATCCGGATCATACCGACGATATCGGGAGCAACCATGCCGCCGAAGCTGCTCGAGCCATAAGCACCGGCAATGACGCCCGTAGCCGTTGAGTTGGTCGTGTTCCAGATGTTTGTCGTATTGTAAAGCGCCTGGTCCTGAGCCGAGATCGACACCGACACGCCCGGACCGAAGTCAGCAGTGTAGGTGAACTGATTAACCCCGGTAACGGCGCTACCGCCACCGACGAGAGCGTCGAAGTTGTTGGCCGGGTAGTTAATCCACGGAGCGCTGAACTGCGAGACAGCCCTGCCAATCGTGAAGCCGGCGAACTGGATGAATGCAGCATAGACACCGACCACGCCGCCTGCGACGGCGCCGCTGTTGGCATTGTTCGGCGCCTGAACGCCGCCAATC
>NZ_JASGSR010000201.1:0-9097 GCF_040446015.1 Bradyrhizobium sp. INPA03-11B | reverse complement strand
TGTCCTGGCATTGGTGCTTCCTGATCAACGCCCCGGTCGGCGTGTTTGCGATCGCGCTGATCGCCGCGGTGCTGCAGGAGCCCGCCAAGGCCAAGGGCGCGCAGCCGCAGGACAACACCTTCGACTTCATCGGCTTCGCGCTCGTGGCGACCTTCCTCGGCGCGCTCGAGGTGATGCTCGACCGCGGCCTCGAGGATGACTGGTTCGCCTCGCCCTTCATCATCACGTCAGCGGCGATCTGCGCTATCGCGTTCGTGCTGATGATCCCGTGGGAGATGAGCCGCCGCAACCCGATGATCGATTTGCGCATGGTCGCGACCCGGCAGTTCGGCGCCTGCTTCCTGGTGATGCTGGCGACCGGCGCCATCCTGCTCGCGACCACCCAGTTCCTGCCGCAGCTGGTGCAGCAGGATTTCGGCTACACCGCGACCTGGGCCGGCCTCGTGCTGTCGCCCGGCGGCGTGGTCACCATGCTGATGATGTTCGTGGTCGGCCGGCTCGCCGCCAAGGTGCAGCCGAAATATCTGATCATCGCCGGCGCGCTGGTCATCGCGGCTTCGATGTACAGCATGACCAACGTGTACGGCGATCTCGGCTTCTGGTTCATGGCGCGCTCGCGCATGCTGATCGGCATCGGCCTGCCGCTGATCTTCATTCCGATCATGACGGCGTCCTATGACGGCATTCCCGCCGGGAAGACCGACCAGGCCTCCGCACTGATCAACGCGGCGCGGAACACCGGCGGCTCGATCGGCGTCTCGATCGTCTCCAACGTGTTGACGCATCGCCAGCAGTTCCACCAGAGCCGGCTGGTCGAGCAGGTGACGCCGTCGAGCCCGCAATATCAGGACACGCTGCACCAGGTCACCGACTACTTCGTCGCCCAGGGCAATGCATTGGCGCAGGCGCACAGCCAGGCGATCCAGTGGATCGGCCAGCAGGTGCGGATCCAGGCCTCTTTCCTGTCCTACATGGATGCGTTCTGGGTGCTGATGCTGATCGCGCTCTCGGCGATCCCGCTGGCGCTGACCTTGCGCAAGGTCAAGCTCGGCGGTCCCGCTCCGGTCGGTCATTAGCGAATGCAGTGGTCAACTGCGATACGCCCGCGCCAGAGATCGGCGCGGGCATATCGCTTTGGGATCGTCTCGATAGACGTCAAATGCCGCTGGTGGCGGCAATGATTGTGTCCCTCAGCCAGCGGTGCGCAGGCAGATCGTCGAAGCGGCGGTGCCAGCTCATGACGCTCTGCAGCCTCGATGCATCGAACGGCAGCTCCCGCATCTCGATCGGATAGGCGCGGCGGAATTCGAGCGCGAGCTTGCGCCCGAGGATCGCGACCATGTTCGATTGCACCAGGACCGCGCCGGCGGACAGATACGGCACATCGGCCGCAATGATGCGCTCGGCCTCGCGCGCCCGCAGCCAGGCATCGATGAAATCCAGATTCTCGCCGCTGGAGGTGATCGCAAGATGCGGCAGCTCGACCAGCGTCTCACCTGTCAGCTTCTTGCGCAGGGCCGGATGACCGGCCCGCAGCACCGCGACGAAGCGATCCTCGATCAACCGGCGGGCCGCGAAGCGCTCGCCTTCCAGCGCGCCGGCGGAGATCGCAACGTCGAGTTCGCCGCGATCGAGTCGGTCGGCGAGATTCAAGGTCCCGCTCGGCACCAGTGTCAGCCGCACCCTGGGCGCCTGCGCGCGCACCGCCGCGATGATCGCGCCGGCCGCGACCACCGCAGCATAATTGTTGACGGCAATGGCAAAGCGCCGATCCGCCTGCGCCGGATCGAAACGATCCCCCTCGACCGCCAGTTGCAGTTCGTTGAGCGCCTTGCGGACCGGCAGCGCGAGCGCTTCCGCCCGCGGCGTCGGCAGCATGCCGGACGGCGTGCGGACGAACAGCTGGTCTTTCAGGGCGTGACGCAGCCGGTTCAGCGCATGGCTCACGGCGGGCTGGCTGATGCCAAGTGCGGCGGCCGCGCGCACCACGCTGCGCTCGCGCATGACGGCGTCGAACACCAGCAGGAGATTGAGGTCGAGATTGCGCAGCCGCATGCCGCCATCATGCATGATATGAATTAGCGGATAAAGACAATTCATTTGAATAATATCGGGCCAAGGGCCAGCTTCCGGCCATGCCCGAGAACCCGCACAGCGCCAACGCAACCCGGCCCCATCGTTCCAACGCGCGCGTACTGGTCGGCGTCCTGGTCGCCCCCGATGCCACGGCCATCGCCGTGCCGGAGACCTTCGCGCGCTGGCAACGGCTCACGCCGCTTGCGACATGGCTGCCGATTGCGCTGCGCGAGACCAGCTATGCCGGCATCCTGAGCGGCGTTGCGGCAGCGCTCGACCGCGTCGATATCCCCCCGCGGCAGTTGATCCTGCTGGGCGAAGGATCCATCGCGCGGCGCATGCTCGAACTGACGCTAAGGGGCGAGCTCCCCTGCGCCGGCGTTGTCGCGGTCGACGTCGCCTCCGAGGCACTGCCGTTTTCCGTGGTGCCGACGGTAACCGCGATCCGGCTCGTCATTCATCACAACGACGAAGCGCCGCAAGGCAGCCTGATCGGTGCGTTGCGCGCCGCCGATCTCGACGCACGCATCATCAATCTCGACCTGACCGCCGGCCGCGCGACGCAAGCCGCCGCGGCAAGCGCAACTGAAACCTTTGTCCTCGAGCTGGTTGCAACGATCGGCCGCCGGACCACCGATGGAGCTGGTAATCCATGACATCGAAGACCCTCAAGATCGCGGGCGCGTGCCTGGTGGTCGCCGCAGTCAGCGTCGGCCTCTATGCCCTGGATCGGCCGGACCGCGCAGCCGACAAGGCTCCGGCAGCGGCCCAGTCGAAGACGGTCACGCCTGCCGTTCCGGTGACGGCGACCAAGGTCGTGCAGCATGATGTGCCGATCGTGCTCGAAGGACTGGGCACGGTGACGCCGATCAACACGGCCACCATCCGCACCCAGGTGCAGGGTACGATCGACAGCGTCGATTTCGTCGAGGGCAAGCAGGTGAAGCGCGGCGATGTGCTCGCCAGGATCGACCCGCGGGTCTACGAGGCCCAGGTCGACCAGGCAGAGGCCGCACTGGCGCGCGACGAGGCGAGCCTGAAGAACGCCAGGACCAATTTGGCGCGAACCCAGCCACTCGCCAATCGCGGCTTTGCCACTCAGCAATTGCTCGATACCCAGGATTCGCAGGTCGCGCAGGGCGAAGGCACCGTCGCGCTCGACAAGGCCGCGCTGGAAGCCGCACAGACCCAGCTGAGCTACGCCACGATATCAGCGCCGTTCGACGGCGTCACCGGCATCCGCCGCGTCGATCCCGGCAACGTCGTGCACCCGACCGACACCAACGGGCTCGTGGTCCTCACCCAGATGCAGCCGATTGCGGTGATCTTCACGCTGCCGTCCGGCGACATTCCCGGTATCCGGCAGGCGCTGGTAACCGGAGACGCGTCGGTCGACGTCTATGATGCACAGAACAAGCGAAAGCTCGACCACGGCAGCCTGATGCTGATCAACAACCAGGTCGACAGCTCGACCGGCACGGTGCAGCTGAAGGCATCCTTTCCCAATGCCGGCAACACGCTGTGGCCCGGCACTTTCGTCAATGTCCATCTGACGGTCGCGGTTCGTCACAACGCGCTCACCGTGCCGCTGACGGCGGTGCGCCAGGGACCGGACGGCGCCTTCGCCTACGTTGTCGGCGCGAACGACGTCGTCGGCATCCGCAATGTCTCGACCGGGCAATCGCGTGATGGGCAGGTGCTGGTCGAGCAGGGCCTCGCCGCGAACGAGACTGTCGTCACCGCCGGCCAATACCGGCTCAATCCGGGAACGACGGTCGAGATCGTGCCCGATGACAAGAAAGACCAGGTCCAGGACGCAACCACCGCAAGCGCAGGCATGCTGCCATGAACGTCTCCGCAGGCTTTATCCGCAAACCCGTCGCCACCGCTTTTCTCGCCGTCGCCATCGTGCTGGTCGGCATGATCGCCTTCGTGCGGCTGCCGGTCTCGGCGCTGCCGACCGTGGATACCCCGACCATCCAGGTCACCGCGCAATTGCCCGGCGCCGACCCGCAGACCATGGCCTCCTCGGTTGCAACCCCGCTGGAGCGGCAATTCGGCCAGATCGCCGGCCTGACCGGCATGAGCTCGAGCAGCGGGCTCGGCAATACCCAGATCACGCTGCAATTCGCGCTGAACCGCGGCGTCGATGCGGCCGCGCAGGACGTGCAGACCGCAATCGATGCAGCATCGGGGCAATTGCCCAAGACCATGCCGTCGCCGCCGACCTTCCACAAGGTCAATCCGGCCGACGTGCCGGTGCTGCTGATCGCACTGACGTCGGACACCGAGCCGCTGACCAAGGTCGACGACTATGCCGACAGCATCCTGGCGCAGAAATTGTCGCAGGTGCCGGGCGTCTCGCTCGTCACTATCGGCGGCATGCAGAAGCCGTCGATCCGGGTGCAGGTCAATCCGGCCAAGCTCGCCGCCGCGGGACTCGATCTCGAGCAGTTGCGCACCACGCTCGGCAACGTCACCGTGAACCAGCCCAAGGGCGTGCTCTACGGCAGCCAGCAGGCCTATACGCTCGCCACCAACGACCAGGTGCTCGTCGCAAACAAGTATGACGATCTGATCATCGCCTATCGCAACGGTGCGCCGGTGCGCCTGCGAGACGTCGGGCATGCCGTGGTGGCGGCCGAGGACGTCACGCTACACGGCTGGTACAACGACAAGCCCGCCGTCATCCTCGCGATCCAGCGCCAGCCTGGCGCCAACGTGATCAGCACGGTGGACGGCATCAAGAAGCTGCTGCCGCAGCTGGTGTCGAGCCTGCCGTCCGACATAAAGGTGACGATCGCCTCGGACCGTACGCAGACCATCCGCGCCAGCGTCGCCGACGTTCAGCTCACCCTGGTGCTGACCATCGCGCTGGTGGTCGGCGTGATCTTCCTGTTCCTGCGCAATCTGTGGGCGACCGTCATCCCCGCGGTCTCGGTCCCGATCTCGCTGATCGGCACCTTCGGCGTGATGTATCTGCTCAACTACAGCCTCGACAATTTGTCACTGATGGGTCTGTCGATCGCGGTCGGCTTCGTCGTCGACGATGCCATCGTGATGATCGAGAACATCTCGCGGCACATCGAGGAAGGCCTCTCTCCAATGCAGGCCGCCTTGAAGGGCGCCGGCGAGATCGGCTTCACGATCATCTCGATCTCGGTCTCGCTGATCGCGGTGTTCATTCCGCTGCTGCTGATGGGCGGCGTGATCGGCCGCATGTTCCAGGAATTCGCCGTCACGGTGTGCGTTGCCATCGTGGTGTCGGTGATCGTCTCGGTCACGCTGACGCCGATGATGTGCGCGTATCTGCTGTCGCCACATGAGAGCGCCGGGGCTGGCGCTGTATCGCGCACGCTGGAACGCGGCTTCGTCGCGATCCAGGCGGCCTATGAGGCCGTATTGGCCGCGGCGCTGCGCTACAAGGCGACGACCCTGTCGGTCATGCTGGCAAGCATTGCGGTGACCGGCCTGCTATTCGTCGGCATTCCCAAGGGCTTCTTCCCGCAGCAGGACACCGGCATGATCACCGGCATCACGGAAGCCTCGGCGGACATCTCGCCGGCGCAGATGGCGGCGCTGCAACGCAGCGTCATCGACGTCATCGCCAGGAACCCCTCGGTCGCCAATGCAACCGGCTATATCGGGCCGGGCGGCCCGACCGTGACCGAGAACAACGGCCGCCTGTTCGTGCTGTTGAAGCCGCGCAACGAGCGCAATGCGTCCGCGGATCAGGTGATCCGGCAGCTGGACGGCGCGCTGCAGAAGATCAAGGGCATGTCGGTATTCATGCAGGCAACGCAGGACATCAATCTCGCCAGCCGCCTGTCCAAGACGCAGTACCAGTTCACCCTCACCGACGTGAACCAGGACGAGCTCAATCTGTGGGCCGGCAAGCTGTATCAGAAGCTGAAGACGTTGCCGGAACTGGCCGACGTCGCGACCGACCAGGCCAACGCCGCGCGTCAGCTCAAGCTGCAGATCGACCGCGACGCGGCCTCCCGCCTCGGCATCGATCCGGCCGCGGTCGACAACACGCTTTATGATTCATTCGGCCAGCGTCACGTCGCCCAGCTGTTCACGACGCTCAACACCTACTACGTGATCCTGGAGGTCGACCCGTCGTTCCAGCTTGGCCCCTACGCGCTCAACCGCATCTATGTCCGCTCGTCCGCAGGGACGATGGTGCCCTTGAGCCAGATCGCGAGCATCGATTACGGCACCGCGCCACTCTCGGTGAATCATCAGAGCCAGTTTCCGTCGGTGACGCTGAGCTTCAACCTGGCGCCGGGCACGGCCGTGGGAACCGCAGTCGCGGCGGTCCAGAAGGCGACCGCCGACCTGCACGTGCCGTCGACCGTCGTCACCAGCTTCCAGGGCAATGCACAGGCGTTCCAGGCGGCGCTCGGCAGTACCCCAATTCTGATCCTCGCCGCGGTAGTCGCCGTCTATCTGATCCTCGGCATGCTCTATGAGAGCACGATCCATCCGATCACGATCCTCTCGACCTTGCCGTCCGCCGGGCTCGGCGCGCTGCTCGCGCTGTGGGCCTTCGGCTTCGGGCTCGACGTGATCGGGCTGGTCGGCATCATCCTGCTGATCGGCATCGTGCAGAAGAACGGCATCATGCTGATCGATTTCGCGCTGGAGGCCGAGCGCCACCAGCATCTCCCTGCCGAACAGTCGGTCTACATGGCCTGCCGGGCGCGCTTCCGCCCGATCCTGATGACGACGATGTGCGCGATGCTCGGCGGCGTTCCGCTGATGATCGGCACCGGTACCGGATCGGAGCTGCGCCAACCGCTCGGCTTTGCCATCGTCGGCGGGCTGATCGTCTCGCAGCTGATGACGCTGTTCACGACGCCGGTCGTGTATATCTATCTCGACGGGATAACCCGGTGGCTCGCCAGGCTGCGCAAAGGCGCGCAGAAGGCCGCACCACACGGAGCCGAGACGGCGACGTGACGTGCCCCGCGCCGTGCCGCGCGTCAGCCTGCCCTGCGGCGCTGGCCGCGCCACCACAGGCCGAAGGCGATGGTGACCGCGGCGGCGAGCGAGAACCAGGTGATGGCGTACTGCATGTGGTCGTCCTTGAGACGCACCTTGAGCGGCCCGGGCTTCGGCGTGCCGCTGTCCGGCACCGGCGCCTCGAGATCGATATAGAACGGCGCGACTTGCCCCCAGCCGAGCGCCTGCGCCATCGCGCGATGATCGCGCACGAACCACAGCCGCTTCGCCGTGTCCTCCTTTGGCGTCAGCCGGCCCGGCGGCTCGGGAAACCGGATATAGCCGGTGAGCTCGACCGGCGTGCCGGTGACGAGGCGCCCGGTGACGCGATCCTCGAAGGCACGGTCCTGCATCGTGTTCTGCACAAAGCCGGCGTTGATCACCACGGTCTCGCCGCTGGCGAGCTTGGCCGGCAGGAACGCCCAGGTGCCGGGTCCCGAAACGTCGTCGCGCACCGCGGAGCCGGAGCTGAACACCATCGCGTCGGGCTGCTTCGCGTAGGTCGCGGTCAAAGTGACACGGCGGAATTCATCCTTCGCGGAGGTCACCGTGGGCCACGCCGACGGCGGCGGCAGGGCCTCGGTCGGGGCGGCCAGCCGCGCGTCGAGGGCCGCGATCAGCGCGTGCTTCTCGACCCGGCGCTGCAATTGCCAGACGCCGAGGGCGATGAACACCGCGATCAGGATCAGCGTGAAAATACCGAAGCCGGCCGCGCTCGGCTGACGCGTCTTACTTTCATTCATTTCGGGTCGCGCTCGATCAGTTGGCCTTCGGCGGCCTTGTGGTGGAATTGCAGCGCGATCAGCAGCGCCTTCATCGAGCGCAGCGGCAGGATGGTGGTGATCACGATCAGCGGCAGCCACAGCGCGGCGTGCACCCAGAACGGCGGCTGGTACTTCACCTCGACGATCAGCGCCGCCGCGACCACGATGGCGCCGGCCAACATGATGATGAAGATCGCCGGGCCGTCGCCGGCATCGATGAAGGCGTAGTCGAGGCCGCAGGCCTCACAGCGTGGCGCCAGGGTCAGGAAGCCGGAATAGAGCTTGCCCTTGCCGCAGCGCGGGCAGCGGCAGGCGATGCCGCGGATCGCGCTTTCGGTCACGGTGGGCGGGGTATCGGTCATCGGTTCTCTTCAAAAAGCAAAGGGGCGGCCATCTGGCCGCCCCCCTCTTAGCACGTCAGCGAAGTTAGTGGGCGCCGTGCGCCATCGACTCGGCGCCGTGGCCCCAGACGTAGATGCAGATGAACAGGAACAGCCAGACCACGTCGACGAAGTGCCAGTACCAGGCGGCGAACTCGAAGCCGAGGTGCTGCTTCGACGTGAAGTGGCCGGCATAGGCGCGGATCAGGCAGACCAGCAGGAAGATGGTGCCGACCAGCACGTGGAAGCCGTGGAACCCGGTCGCCATGAAGAAGGTCGCGCCATAGACGTTGCCGCCGAACGAGAACGTCGCATGGGCGTACTCATAGGCCTGCACGCAGGTGAACAAGGCGCCGAGGATCACGGTGAGGATCAGGCCCTGCTTGAGGCCCTGGCGATCGTTCTCCAGCAGCGCATGGTGTGCCCAGGTGACGGTGGTGCCCGAGGTCAGCAGCAGCAGCGTGTTGAGCAGCGGCAGATGCCAGGGATCGAAGGTCTCGATGCCGTGCGGCGGCCAGGTGCCGGGCACCGAGCAGGCGCCCATCGCCGTACCGGCGCCGCAGCCGAACACCGCGTCGCGGGTGGCGTGGACGGCGTCGGCCGGGAACAGCGCCGAGTTGAAGAAGGCCCAGAACCAGGCGACGAAGAACATCACCTCGGAGGCGATGAACAGGATCATGCCGTAGCGGTGGCTGATCTGCACCACGCGGGTGTGGTCGCCCTTGTACTGGGCTTCCTTGATCACGTCGCCCCACCAGCTCGCCATGGTGTAGAGCACGCCGATGGTGCCGATGCCGAACACGATCGGGGCGGCGGAGTACATGTGGTGCATCCAGCCGATCGCGCCGAACGCCATGATGAAGGCCGAGA
>NZ_JASGSR010000200.1:0-9298 GCF_040446015.1 Bradyrhizobium sp. INPA03-11B | reverse complement strand
AGGTTGTAACCGAGCCGCGCGACTTGGCGGCGATGCGGATCGGCCGGACCGAAGGCGCGCTTCGCCAGCTCGGCGCCATTGGCGGCACCGAATACCTGCGCGCCGACCGGATTGGCCCAGAGAATCCGTGCGCCGTCGGCCGACCACAGCCATGCCGGCAGGGCGTCCGTCGCATGGTCCGCCAGCCTCACATCGCCGAGCGCCTGGATCTGGAATTCCGCGTCACTCATCACGCAAGATTTGACCGCATAGGTTTGGCTTTTTCCTCGCATTGCCGAAGCGCCGGCAGCCGCAGGACGACAGCCTTAACAGAAGGTTAGTATCGCAAGCGGGGGGCGGCAGGTCCATGTCCGCAGCGAAACTGCCCCCGCCAAAGGCGGGATAACGTTAACTCGGCTGAACGATCCACAGCCGATTGGCGTTGTCCGGCAGAGGCGGCTGCGACAGCGTGTTGCGGAACCAGGGCAGCGCCGCGTCACACCTGCGATTGCAGTGCCGCGATATATCGTGCCGCCTATTCTACCTTGTAGTCTACCCTGTATTCCACCTTGGGCCCGCAGGGCCAACCGGCGGGCCGATCACCAAGCGAGGGAGAGCGACCATGAGCGACAACGGGCGTGACCATTTCGAGATCCCCAAGTTCGAGATCCCCAAGGATATGCGGTCGATGGCGGAGGCGAGCTTCGATCAGGCGCGCAAGGCATTCGAGCAGTTCGTGAGCAACGCGCGCGACACCGCCGGCAAGATCGAGGAGCGCAACGCCACGATGCGCGCCGACGCCAAGGACCTGTCCACCAAGGCGCTGTCCTATGCCGAAAAGAACGTGCAGTCGTCGCTCGACTACGCGCAGTCGCTGCTCAAGGCCAAGGACCTCACCGAGGTGATGCGGCTGCACAGCGAATATGTGCAGGGCCAGATGCGCGCGCTCGCCGAGCAGGCCAGCGAGATGGGCCAGGCCGTCAGCCGCGCCGCGATGGAGGCGGTCAAGCCGAAGAGCTGACGGGACCGCCGATCCGGGCCGGCTGCGGCTGGCCCGGGGGCGGTAACGCCATATTCCGCCACATAAAAAATATGCGTTGCACGCGATCTTACGTTGCGTTGCACAAAATTGACATGATATGGGTGTTTATTAGGCGGGCCCGACGAAGGGCACTCCCGTGAATCAAGGCAGCGTGATCCATTTCAGCGCTCCCGGCCTGCTGGCTCCGGGACGTCCGCAATGGTCACATCTACTCACCCGTTGCGAAGGATTACACGTATGACCAACCCGTCCGATCCGTTTTCCGCCTCGATCATCCCGTTCGAAGTTCCCGAGCAGGTCCGCGCGTTCGCCGAGAAGGGCGTGCTGCAGGCCCGCGACAGCTACGCCAAGTTCAAGGACGCTGCCGAGACCCACAACTCGACCGTCGAGGCCGTCTTCACCTCGATGAACAAGGGCGCCACCGCCTATTCGGCCAAGCTGATCGAGTTCTTCAAGGCCAACACCACCTCGTCGCTCGACTTCGCCCAGGAGCTGTTCAGCGTGAAGTCGCCGACGGAAGCGGTCGAGCTCTGGACCTCGCACGCCCGCAAGCAGTTCGAGACCTACACGGCGCAGGCCAAGGAACTGGCCGAGCTCGGCCAGAAGGTCGCCAGCGAGACCGCCGAGCCGATCAAGGCCAGCGCCTCGAAGTTCTATCAGCAGCCGGCCGCCTGATCGCGATCTGCTTGAGATAGCGAAAGGCCCGGGCCTTATCGGTCGGGGCCTTTTTGCTGCCGCGGACCGTTAAGCCGCCCGAGATAAGACCGGAAATCGGCGCGTTAAGCGCTTGCCAAAGGCGGGCGTTGCACCTAGTTTCCGCCCCAAATCGCCGCCC
Source organism: Bradyrhizobium sp. INPA03-11B (assembly GCF_040446015.1). Lineage (NCBI taxonomy): Bacteria > Pseudomonadati > Pseudomonadota > Alphaproteobacteria > Hyphomicrobiales > Nitrobacteraceae > Bradyrhizobium > Bradyrhizobium sp. INPA03-11B. The sequence goes on along the minus strand of NZ_JASGSR010000200.1, from coordinate 7,442 downwards.
CCCTTTTGCGGGGCCGTGCGTCAGGATGCAGTTGTAGCTCAGTTGGTTAGAGCGCCTGTCTGTGGAACAGGAGGTCGGTGGTTCGAGCCCACCCAACTGTACCATCCGCAATCATCACCCAGTGGGACGTCGCCAGCTCAGGCTATTGCGAGATCACTCGCAGCTTCCTTGATCGCCGCCAGCGTGTCATCGCGTCCGCTTGCACTTCTTCGTCGCATCACCCACACTCCGCGAAACGACGCCTTAACGATGCCTTAAGTGCCACCTTGGGGGGACGCATGGGGACCGCCGGTTCACGGAGTTTTTCGTTTGCGTTGATGCTCGGATTTGCGGCGCTGTTGCTGCCCGGCCGAAGCGAGGCCTATACGCCGGACCAGCAGCAGGCCTGTACGCCGGATGCATTCCGGCTCTGTGGTCCCGAGATTCCCGACGTCGATCGCATCACGGCCTGCATGATCAGGAACAAGGCGCAGCTGTCGCCGGCCTGCCGGGTGTTCTTCCGCGGCGGCGCTGAGCCGCGCGAGGCGAGCGAGCGCGAGGAGCGGCGGCCGGTCGCAGTCAAGCGGAAGGTCCACAAATCGCACAAGGCGAAGAAGTCCACGCACTGATCTGGTTCCGATTGCGCGCACGCAAGCAGCGCTCGCTTGCTGTGTGCCTTCATGCGAACCGACGTCACTTCACGCGCAAACGCGCGTGGATCGCCTTGCCGCGATTTCAAGGCAGCGATGCGCGACAGACTGACGCCTTGTGACGCTGTCACGCAGCATCATCTCTGCGACTTGTGTTGTTTGCCAATCCGTTCCCGCCTGTGGAACGGACGGAGTGGGACGCGTGAGCGAATACTACCAGCAAGAGATCGATCGGCACTTCGCCTGGTTCGAGGCCAAGCTTCCGAACAAGCCGGCGCGCTTCGTCGCGTGGCTGCGCAAGCCGTCGTCGCGCTATGTGCGAATTCCGCTCGCGATCCTGCTGATCATCGGCGGCATCTTCAGCTTCCTGCCGGTGCTCGGACTCTGGATGCTGCCGCTCGGACTCCTTTTGTTCGCGCAGGATGTGCCGTTCTTGCAGAAACCGACGGCGCAATTGCTCGGCTGGATCGAGCGCAAATGGATCGCGCGTGAGCGCGCCAAAACTGCCGAAAAGCGCTAGGCGTGAGTCATATCAAACGCTTAGCGCTTCCATTTGCGGTTGCGTCATAAGTATGGTGTGACTCAAAAAGCAAAATGCACCGGTAATCTTGGCCACTTTGCGGATTGCAAGAAATTTTTTCTTTCGCGAATCAGCGTGCTGATTCATTTTCGCCTCCTGGGGTCAATCTGGAGGCCAACGTATGAACGTGATTGTTTTCGCTTCGCGTAAGGGGGGCTCGGGAAAAAGTACCCTGGCTGCTCACCTCGCTGCGCAAGTGCACAAGGCAACGAAGCCCTGTCTGCTGATCGATGCCGATCCGCAGGGCTCGCTGACGCTCTGGCACAAGCTGCGCGGCACCAACGAGCCGGCGATCAAGACCGCGGTGAACTCGGTCAGCGGCATCATTGCGCAAGCCAAGCGCGACGGCATCGAGTGGGTGTTCATCGACACGCCGCCGAATCTGTCGGCCGTGGTCGACGACTCCATCAAGAACGCGACGATGGTGATCATTCCGGCGCGGCCCGGCGTGTTCGACGTCAACGCGGTGCAGGAAACCATTCAGACCTGCCGCTCGATGCGCAAGCCCTATGCCGTCGTGATCAACGGCGCGCCCGCTCAGCGTGACGGCGCCGAAAGCCGCATCGTCGCGATCGCGCGCGAGGCGCTGGCGAAATTCCGCGCACCGGTGTGGAGCGGCCAGATCACCAACCGCGCCGATCTTCTGATGGCGCTCGGCCAGGGTGAAGGCGCCCGCGAATATTACGCGGAAGGCCGCGCCGCGGCCGAGATCAATCGGCTGTGGGCCGCGATCGAACGTTCGATCAAGGCGATCCGCGGCACGGCGTCGGCGTCCGGCGCGATGCACAAGCAGGCGGCGTAACAACGCCGCCTTGGTTCGGACTGGAAAGAACGCGCGGTACCCGCGCGTTTTTTGCGTGAGCGTCATTGCGAGCGAAGCGAAGCAATCCATTTATCCGCGCGTGCGGACCAATGGATTGCTTCGTCGCTATCGCTCCTCGCAATGACGCATGGATGGCGTTACGCCACCATCAGCAGATAGAACACGATCACCGGCGCCAGGGTCAGGATCACCGACCAGATGCCGACAGCCCATAGAATATCCTCGGTCGTGAAGCCCGGCGCTGTGCCCGGCCTCACGGCAATAAAACCATTCCTGGAAGTCACGACGCCCCCGCGTTGGTCTTGGCAATGCAGGGGGTGATACGCGAGCGGATTTAAGATCCCGGCTGGAATTTCGCTGGCATTTGCGCGCGGGGACTACTTCGGATTAACCACGGCATCGGCGGCAGGCGTCCCGCCGGAGGCTGAGCCTCAATGCATTCCCGCATCGCGATCGCGGATCGCGCCGAGATGCTCGTTGATCCGGAAAACGATCAGGATGAACTCGGCGATGATGCGCGAGAACACGATGCCGACGAAGACGCTGGCGATCGACGCAAGCAGCTGGATGAAGCCGACGAACGGGCTGATCGCCATCGCGGTGAGGCTCCACAGGATGCCGGAGATCCCGAACAGCACGATGACCGCGATCACCAGCCAGTAGAACGTCTTGATGATCGTGGGCGTGATGAAACGGTCCCACTGAAACAGATCCTGGAAATCGAACATCATGGTTCTCCCGGCCAGCCGACATATGATTCGCGTCTCGTTCATCCTACTGCGTCACCCCCGGCGTGATCACTTCGTCCCGGGAGCCTGCGAAGAGGCGTCCATCGGGACGAGGCGTTTTCGCCGGGCCACGGTACGGGACGGCGCCAAAGCGCCTCCGCGACCTGTGGGATCGATACGGTAGGAGCCCGATCGGTCCCGCCAAAGGCGCGCCCCGGACCGGGCGCCGGCAGTCCAGGGGCGAGCTATGCGAGTGGGCCGGTTGTGATTGCTGCAAATAACGGCCACAATCGGGCTTCCCTCCGGCATATCCTCACCCAATGACCACGCTGACCTTCGAAGACTTCAAGCCCGGCCGTTTCGGCACGTTCGGCCCGCGCCATGTTTCGCGCGAGGAAATCCTTGCCTTTGCCGCCGAGTTCGACCCGCAGCCGATGCATCTCGACGAGGAGGCGGCGCAGAAATCCATGCTCCGCGGCCTGTCGGGCTCCGGCTGGCATCTCGGCTCGCTGATGATGCGGATGCTGTTCGACGGTTTCATCGGCCGCACCGCCTCGCTCGGCTCGCCCGGGGTCAACGAGATGCGCTGGGTGGCGCCGCTGCGTCCGGGCGACGATTTGACGCTGGATGTCGACGTGGTCGAGGCGCGCGTCTCGAAGAGCCGGCCGGAGACCGGCATCGTCACCTTCAAGGGCACGATCCGCAACGCGCGCGGCGAGATGCTGTGCGAGATGGAGTCGCCGATCATCGTCAGCCGCCGGGACGGCGCGGGTAAGCGAGCATGATCCGGAAAAGTGTGAAGCGGTTTTCCGCGAAGATCATGCTCAGGACATAGACCAGATGCGTTTCTTTGAAGATATCGAGATCGGGGCGCGGCGCGAGTTCGGCTCCTTCACCTTCACCGCCGAGGACATCAAGCGCTTTGCCGCGCAGTTCGATCCGCAGCGCTTCCATCTCGACGAGGAGGAGGGGCGCAACTCGCTGTTCGGCGGGCTCGCCGCGTCAGGCTGGCATGTCGCCAGCGTCTGCATGAAGCTCCTGGTCGCCGACGGCAAGCGGCTCGCCGCCGAAGCCGCCGCGCGCGGTGAGGAGGTCGCGGTCTGGGGACCCTCGCCGGGCTTCCGCGAGCTGCGCTGGATCCGCCCGGTGCTGGCGGGCGATACCATCAGCTTCGCCAACCAGGTCGAGACCAAGCGCACGTCCGAGAAGCGGCCCGAATGGGGCATCCTTCAGGCGCGCAACACCGGCGTCAATCAGCGCAATGAGGTGGTGTTCTCGTTCCTCGCGACCGCCTTCGTGCCGCGCCGGAATCCCGGTTCCTGATGTTGCCCCCACGCCTCTGATGTTGCACGGACGCCATGGTGGCAGACTAAGTCTGCCGCCGACGCAGTTGTGCGTTGCGTGGAACTCATTTTTTGCTAACGCATTTTGAACCTTTGTCCCTGCCTTATGCTTGAGGGCACGGACATCCGGGCAAGCACCACTGGGGATACCATGGCAGATCGCAGCGCGCTGAAACTCGTCGGAATTATCTTCGCGACGGTAACGGTTGTCGTGATGCTGGCGACCGGAATGGTCGTGAAGGGCTTTGCCGACGGCAATTATTCCTTCGAGACCACCGCGAGCATCGATCGCTGATCGACCGTCCGTAACTCCGGGCGCTGCTGGCAGCGCCCAATGCGCGCATTTGCGCCTTTCAATGTGACCCCTCGGCAGGCTGCGTCACACTTCTTCCAGAAGCTTCTTGATTGGGCATCATCTGTTCGGAAGGCGGCTTCGCGCTTTGCGGTGACGCGGCCCTTCCGACCTGACTCAGGCCTTAGCGATTCCAGATCAGCACCATCACGACGGTCGCAGCCGCCAGGATGCCGATGAACCGGATCATGATCGTGCCGATGCCCTGCTGCGGCCGGCGCAGCGGTATGGGATCGGCGTTATCCGGCCGGACGCTCTGCATGAATTCTCTCCAAATGGATGCCGCACCAGGCGCGGTCCGGACACGAATTCCGGATTGGGCGCGGGCTCGGCACCGAAAGTTCAAATCGGCTTCTGCAAGAATTGACGCCGCGGAGTTTACACCGCGCTGAATAACGAAACGTTCCGCGTTGAATCCGCCACGCAAAACGAAACCGCCGCCTCCCGGTCGGGAGGCGGCGGCGCCGGATTCTTGAATTGATCAGGATCAGCTGTTGCGCAGGCCGTCGGCGGCGCGCTTCCACTGCGAGACGTTGTCGGCGATCATCCGCGTCGACTTCATCGCGGCCTGGCTGAGCTGGGCGTAGCCGGAGATCTCGCGCTGGACGCGCTGACCCTCGGCATGCAGCAGGTCGCGCAGGCTCTCGAGCTCACCGATCAGCTTCTCGATCTCGGCGAGCGAGGTGCCGGCGACGCGCTGGATCAGCGAGTTGACGTTGCTGACGGTGGCATCGGTATTGGTGTCGGTCGGCGCGGTTTCCGGGCTCGCCACCGGCCGGCGCAGATAGGCAATATCGTTGCGCACGAAATCGCGGATGCCGGCTTCGACTTCCGAGACCGCAGCGAGGTTGGTGTCGACCTCGGACGTCGCCTCTGTGGCTTCCTCGGTACGGTTGGTGGCGTTCATCGGCTTTCCCCTGGTTCGCAATAGCGAAGCGCGGCTTGTCCCCCGCACGACGAATTGATGAAGTTACGGACCTATCAGTGCCGCCGAATTTGACCGCATCTGGGCCAAGTTGGGGCAATGCCTGATCATTAGCGCGACAGGGCTAATAGATCGTTCACCATGAGTGCTTGTAGCCGGCGCCGATGCTCTTGTTGATCGTGCCCTGGGCGGTCTCGCCGACCGAGCCCGAGACGGTGACGCCGTCGAACAGCTTCTGCTCGGCGCCGATCCGGCGCAGCCACCGGTCGTCGGAGGTCGACGACAGCGTCTGGCCTGCGGTGATGCTGGTGCCGGTGTCGGTAACGGACAGCCGTGCTGACTGATCGGTATCGTAGCTGTGCGACGGGGTGCCGATGATGCCGGGCACCGGGACCACGCCCTGCTGGATCAAATTATAGCCGCCCTGCAGCGTCAGCGAATATTGCTCCGACAGCGGGACCGACTTGCTCAGGGAGGTGCCGACCTTGCTCTGGTCGGCGCCGGGATCGACACGCGCCTCGACCGAGGTCTTGTCCCAGATCGACGCCACGCCGGGCGCGGACATCGAAGCCCAGGCCGAGCCGCCGGATTGCGGCAGGCTGCCGCCATTGGCGAGCCGCTCCGACAATTGCTCTGACGCCGTCGTCGCCCCCTGTTTGGCGACCGTCATGTCGGCGCCGACGCGGGTGTCGAGGAACGGCGAGATCGACTGCTTGACCGACACCGCCGACGAGCCGTTGGCGTTGTTGTTGGTGGTCCAGGACGGATCGTTGCCGGCGATGCTGCTGCGCTTGGCGGCGCTCTTCGGCGCCAGCGTGGGCAGGCTGGTGGAATCGGTGTCGAGCTGACTCCAGTCGAGCTTGCTCTGGTCGATGTCCTTCAGGATGTCGGCGTCATTGGCGTCGGCCGTCGGCGGCGCCTCGTCGGCTTCGGCGCTGTCGGCCGGAGTGTCTTTTGCGGCGTCTTTCGCAGTCTCCTGGACGGCGGGAGCGATCTGCCATGGTGAGCTCTGGGCGCCCGCCGAAAACGTGATCGCAACGCTGAAGCCGGCCGCCAGCACCGGCAGCCTCGCCCAGCCAAATCGCAATGTGGAAGTCATTCCCAGCCCGCAAATTCCAAAGCGGCAGTATGCATTTGCCGTGGCGCAAAATTGCGGCAACGGTATCGCGAAAGCAAGTGATAGACGCGTGATCGTCCTGTCCGGGACCAGCGCGCGCGTTGGCGCATCACGCCGCCCGGGCGCGACCGTTCGGGGCTGGCAAAACAGGCCGCAGCTGCCGGGCGCCTTGACGAAGGCGCGGCCCCGGACATGACGAAGGCGTGAATCAGGTAGCCGTCAGACCGCGATGCGCGGCAGATGGATCGGGTAGCCGACGGTCTGCTCGACCAGGTCGAAGCTGTCGACCAGCACGCGGAAGCTCGTGAGCTTGCCGGCCTTGAACCGCGCGAAATGCGCGATCCTGAGCGAGATCGGCTTGTTGGAGTCGAGCGCCGTCAGCGAGTAGCGCAGCATCGAGGCCGCGGAATCCACGCCAAGCATGATCGACTCCCGGTCGAAGCGGTGCACCCGCAGGTTCTCGCCGATCTGCCTGATCACCTCGAGCACGGCGGCCTTGCCGCGGCGCGAGCCGAAGAAGGAAAACAGGTCGATCGGCCCGTAGATGGCCCATTCGACCTCGTCATCGAGCATGAGCTCGATGTCTCCAAGCTGGCGTTCGTTGATCGCGCGATGCAATGCGCGCGAAAAACGCCAGAGGCTATGCTCTGTCATTTTGGTCTCGTCCTGAAACTGGATTTTCAAAGCAAACGAATGGCAGGCGGTCAGCGCCGACGCCTTGCCAGGTTGCTGCACATCGCTATTGCCGGCTCAAATAGTGCGGAACGGCCAAAACGCAAATGACTTTTTTGCAATGCACAATTGCGCCGGATCTGACCGGAATGTGACGGCCCGCACGCAGAACCCTGTTCCGGTGGAATCGGAACGGGGCTCTAGATCCCAGTTTGACGCGGTTTCTCGACGCGAACCGGCGTCCACGTCGTCCGAAGACGCTCCGGCCAGCGC